>JANYBY010000069.1 GCA_025360565.1 Bacteroidota bacterium | reverse complement strand
TTGCTAAATTGGTAAAAGAATAAATTTATTTAACTTAAATAAAACCCGGTTTGCTTAGTGCAGACCGGGTTTTTTATTTTACATTTTTCACAAAAAAAATGCATCGAACGCCTTGCCGCATAAAAGCAACAGCGGGAGGTTACCTAAAACAATACAGGTAATTATTGGGGATAAAAATTTCAAAAAATCCATTTAAAATAACCACGAAATAAATTTGGAGTGTTTTCTTTATTTCACTACCTTCACGCAAAATTTAAAAAAAATAAAACATGAAAAAATCTACAAAATTTCTGAGTATTGCACTTATGTTCTTTGGGCTTAGCGCATTTGCTCAAATTCCGGTTGCAAGTTTCACATCTTCGCCTGCCGCACCTTGTCAGGGAGGAACCGTACAGTTAACCAGCACATCAACAAACACTGGTGCTGTTACTGCTTCTGCTTATAGTTTAACAGGTGCTGCAACTGCTACTGTTCTAGGACCAAATGCTGTTGTTACTTTCACAGCTTCTGGTTCGCAAACTGTTATTTTAGTATTATTTACAGGAACTGTACCTGTTGGTTCAGCTACCAATATTATTAACGTTTTACCTAGCCCAACTGTTTCAATTGCTTCATCAAACACTTTGGCTTGCCCTTTCTCTTCAGTAACATTAACAGCTTCTGTTACACCTGCTGCAGGAAACACTTATTCTTGGATTGCACCTGCAACCGGAACTCTATCTTCAACCACAGTTACTGTTTATCCTGTAACATCTTTCACAGTTGTTGTAACCGGATCTAATTCTTGTAAAACAAGCGCTACTTACAACCAAGCTTTGGCCGGACCATCAACTAGTATTTCTGTTGTAAGAAGTCTTACTGCTGCAATTTGTGCAGGCGAGTCAAATACTTTTGTAGCAAGCGGAACAGGTACTTCATTTACATGGACTCCTGGTCCAACTGTTAGTGCAACTGCCGTTGTTTCCCCTACAACAACTACAGTTTATACTCTTTCTGTTGGTTATTCAGTTTGTCCTGGTGTAACTACTTCTTATACCTTGACTCAACAAGTTTCTCCTTGTACTGGAATTCAGCAAAATGTTCAGGCACTTTCTTTTGGACTTTATCCAAATCCAACCACCGGAGATGTTACAATTCAGTTAACAGGCAACACTGTTAAAACTATTCAGGTTATGGATTTCACAGGAAGAATTGTATTATCTAATACAACTTCTGACGAAAAAGTTAACATGAACTTAAGCGCTTTAGCAAAAGGAATTTATTATGTTAGAGTTCAATCAAACAACACGACTGAAGTTTCTAAATTAATAAAAGAATAATTTTAAGATAGTTATTTTTAAACCCGTCCCGGCTTAGCCGAGACGGGTTTTTTATTTTATCAAACTAAATGCTAACTTTACCATTCACTTATAAAACTAACTAATATGGCTTTTGAATTACCTAAACTAAATTACCCGCTAAACGCATTAGAACCACATATTGACGCTAAAACCATGGAAATTCACCACGGTAAACACCATCAGGCATACGTTACCAATCTAAACGCAGCAATTACAGGCAGCGATACCGAAAAATTAAGCATTGAAGATATTTGTAAGACTATTTCAAAATACCCGATGCCGGTGCGCAATAATGGCGGTGGGCATTTTAACCACAGTTTATTTTGGGAAATAATGGCGCCAAACGCAGGAGGAAAACCTAGTGGTGAAATTGCAAAAGCTATTGAAACAGACCTTGGCGGCTTTGATAAATTTAAAACTGATTTTTCAGCAGCAGGTGCAACACGTTTTGGTAGCGGTTGGGCGTGGTTAGCAGTAAAAGCCGACGGCAAACTTTGTGTTTGTAGCACTCCAAATCAGGATAATCCATTAATGGATATTGCAGATTGCAAGGGTATTCCAATTTTAGGAATGGATGTTTGGGAACACGCTTATTATTTGAATTATCAAAATCGTAGACCAGACTATATGACCGCATTTTTTAATGTGATCAATTGGGCCAAAGTGAATGAACTTTATTTGAAAGCTACTAAGCATTAAACTTTATAGGTTATTGGTTAATCGTTGTCCGTTACAGTTTACACTGATACTGTTTAACCAATAACTTTCTACCAAATATCGAACATGCGTTCGAGGGTGCCTTTAAACCATTTTTCTTTGCCGTAACGTTTGGTCATTTCTGCTTTTATTTCAGGAATAGTATATATTTTTTTCTTTTTAGCCGGGGGAATAAATGTTGAAGCTGTAGATGTAAACATTTCTACCTTTTTTGCAAAATAAATAATACCGCCGTCCTCAGTTGCCAAGCCTAAAATTGTACCGGGCAACCCGTTAAAGCTCTCAGGGCCTGTTGAAGGCACAATATCGTAACTGAACCAAGCATAAATGCGCGTTGTATCGTTTGCTTTCCAAACAGCTTTACGGCAATTAAATCCGGCAATTTTTCGTGTGCTTTCTGTTATTTTCCATTTCCGTTTTACCAATGTGTCGGTTAAATTCATTTCTTCGCCCCACATATTTTTGATCAAGTATCTTTTATTTGTATTAAAATTCTGATAGATGGTGTTTTTTTCGGTACTCCAATCAAGGTTTTCCCTTAACTCACTTTCCTGTGGTTTAAAAACGGAAATGGTATCGTTAAAATACAATTCAAAATAATCGAGTTTTATCTTATCGGCTTCTTTTATCCAATTACTCATGTCTTCGCCTTTAAATTGCTTGTATAAATTGGTTTTACGCTCAAAAGTTATTTTGGCGGAAGTGATCTGTGCGTTCAGTTCAATAAACCCAATGCAAAAAACAAAAATTATAAATATCCGTCTAATCCCAGTCATTTTCCTCCTCCTTAATTTTTTGACTGGTAAATTTAAAGATCAGCCTCAACAAAAAATATTGTTTTATGATTTGCGTTTTTGTATCAATTATTTTATTGGCGGTTATGTAGCGAGTATTATTAATGTTTTGATTTAAAATATCATTGGCTTCGGCTGATAATGTAAAGTTCTCGTTCTTTAAAAAAGTACGGCTAAAGGTGGCGTTTAAAATAAAATAATTAATGTTATAGCCGCTGGTTCTGTTACCGTTATTGGTATATGAGCCATTGGTGGTTATCTTATATCTCTTTAAAAATTTAACCATTATTGTTCCATCAAGGCTGTATTTGTAATAGGGCTGAATAGAGGATAAGCTAATGGTTTGTTTAGTTGCATTGTATGAATATTCACCGCCGAGTATCACATCAAACATATCATGATGTTTTGAAAAATGTAAACTAGGTTCAACGGTCATGTTTTGAGTCGTGTTTTTATCCTCATTTACAAAGGCAATGTTGTTACTGTAACTTCCATTAAGGCCATAATCAATTTTTAAAAAGCGTTTAAAAACAGGAAAATTACCGCCTACCCAAAGGCTTGAATTGTAATTTCCATTAACGTTTGTTGGGGTTGTTGTGGCTTTACCATACGCGTCAAAAACCGTTTTATCATTAAATTGATTTGCTACAATATCTCCGTTAAGCCCCCCATAAAAATAAACATCGCTTATTGGCTTATAGGTATAATAATTAACCGATATTTTATTTGAGAACTGTGTTTTTAAATTCGGATTCCCTATCCTTATCCGGTTTGGATCGCTGTTATCAACAACCGGCTGCATTTGCTGCAAATCTGGCTGTTGGGCGTTTGAGGTGTAGTTAACAGAAAAATCACTCGCCTGACTGATCCTGAATTTGATTGATGCTGATGGTAAAATATTTGTAAAGTTTTGATTTAAATTTTTACCGGTGGTTATATTTAAATTTTCCTGATAAATATTACGCACGTTGGCGCCTATGATAAATCTGTATTTTTTTACATCGTAAATTAATTTAGCACCCGAACGGTTTACTGTACGAAGATTTTTAAAATCGTTCGATTGCAAAGGGTTTATAATATCATAGGCCTGGCCGTTATAATCTAATGTATTGCGTGTGTTACTATTTTTATTCATATCAAACGCGTAATTTAATTCTAACTTGAACTTTTTAGATAATGGCTCTGTGAAGGTAACGGATGCGTTGTGCTGTTCCTTATGATTTAAACTGGCTTTCTTTTGAAGCAAAAGGGAATCGGGTAATTGATTGTGCTTGTAGAGAAATTCAGTTCGCATATCATTATTTGAAAGTGAATTATAGTATGATGGTTGATAATTAATTACCAACATCCTGTCTTTTTTTCGGAAACTCCGTTTTAAATTAACTTGCACATTAGCATCAATTGTTTCGCTTGTACCCACATTGGCAATGGTGGTTTGCCTTGTGGTATCTCCGTCCTTAGATATAAAATCGTCTTTTTGATAATTACTGCTGCCTGAAGTATTATAATTTATTTTTGGTTTAACGATCAGATCTGTCAGAGAATCTAACTTTTGTGTGAGGATAAAATTAAAATTATGAACACGGCTCTGCGTTGTGTAAGCAACTAATTGCTTATTGGTATAACTAGTGTCGGTTAAAAAGAACTGCGTGTTGGTTTCGCTCCCGGAAACCAGTTGATTTTGATTGAATGAATAATCTGTAGTTAATTTTGTGTTCTTTCCAAACTTATCGTTAAAATAAAATCCTGTTTTTAATGTTGTTGGAACGCCTGTAGACTGGCTGCTGTAGGATGTCCATGAATTTGTTTCAGGATCATAATTCATATTGTTCTCATTATTCAATCCGTATTTATAAATGTCGCCCCATCCAAAAGCTTGTTTTGGCGTATTGGCCGCTAACCCAAACAGCGAGATCTTTTGACTTTTTTTAAACTTATTTATAAGCAGATCGCTTTCGTAAAATTTCTTTTCATAGCCAATAGGGGCATTGCCACCGCCTGCAGCCGAAACCTTTCCAAAATAACCCTTTTTAGCTTCGTCTTTTAATTTAAGGTTAACTACTTTCTGCATTTCATCGCCACTTTCGGTGTTCTCATTTTTTTTATCATACACTTGAATAGTTTCAACCGTATTGGCATTTAAATTTTTTGTTGCAATGGTGGCATCACTTCCAAAAAACTCATCTCCATCAACCAGAACCTTATCTACTTCTTTACCCTGAATAGTAATTTTTCCCTTTGCATCAACCCTTACCCCGGGCAATTTCTTTAAAAGATCTTCAACGGTTGCATTGTTTGCGGTTTTAAACGAATCGGCAGTAAATTGTAATGTATCGCCTTTGTAGTACATTTTATCTTTATAAGCAATGATCTCTACTTCGTTGAGCTGAACAGATTTTGGTGGTAGGATCACATTTTTAAATTTAAAAACCGAATCGTTTTTATTTGGCACCAATAGATAGGTGCGGTCATTAAAATTAGGATGCGAAATAATAACCAGGTAAGTATCTAAACGCAAAACAAGGGGCTTAAAAATTCCTTCCTTATCGGCTCGGGTAAAACCTACCAGCGTACTATCGCTGAATTTTACAGCCATTAAAAGTACGTTTGATAAAGTCTGTTTAGAAGAAGTATCCTTAACGTTGCCTGATAGTTTTAAAGTTTGCGAAACAGACTTAAAAGAAATAATGATAAAAACTGAAATAAGTATTTTTTTAACCATTCATTCTGTTTAAAAGGATAATACAAATAAAACAAAAGGTTACAATACATTGGTTAAATAAAACTTTATTTAGCGTTTTTTAGTAATTTTAACCATGCTCTTAAGGCTTAACGATCAAAATATTCACGCCTCATCCATTGACCGGGTTGTAAAATGCTTAAAGAACGGTGGTATCATCATCTATCCAACCGATACTGTTTACGCCCTTGGTGGCGATATTACCAATGCAAAAGCAATTGAAAAAATTTGTAAATTAAAAAATATAAAGCCTGAGAAATCAAATTTTTCTTTTGTTTGCAGCGACCTGAGCCAGCTTTCAGAATTTACAAATCCAATTCCCAATCATGTTTTCAGGATCATGAAACGCGCTTTACCGGGGCCATACACCTTTATTTTAGAGGCAAGCAGTAAAGTTCCAAAATTATTAAAACAGAATAAAAAAACGGTGGGTATTCGTGTGCCCGATAATTTTATTTGCCGTGAAATTGTTTCGGCTCTTGGAAATCCGATCATTTCAACCAGTTTGCACGATACAAGTGACGATATTCTTGAATATTTTTCTGACCCGGAAGTGATCCATCAACAATACGAAAGCATGGTGGATCTGGTAATTGACGGGGGCTTTGGCAACATTCATCCCTCAACCGTTATTGATTGCAGTGGTTCTGAAATTACCGTTATACGGGAGGGATTGGGGAGTCTCGATATTCTTCAATAGTCTAAAGTTGTTCAAGGTTCAAATAGTTCAATTTTGAATCATGAAATAAAACTGTGAATCGCCATTTCATACCCTTTCAGCCCAAATCCCGAAATACTTCCCCTACATTTTGCGCCAAGGTAAGAAACATGCCTATAATCTTCTCGCGCAAAAACATTACTGATGTGTACTTCAATAACCGGTGTTTTTATTGCTGCCACTGCATCGGCCAAGGCAATGGAGGTATGCGTATAAGCTCCTGCGTTTAAAATAATGCCATCATAGGTAAAGCCAAGCTCATGAAGTTTGTTTATTATTTCACCCTCAATGTTACTTTGAAAATAAAACAGCTCAATTTTGGTGTATTTACTCTTTAATTCTTCCAAATACTCAGTGAAACCCCTGTTTCCATAAATATCCTTCTCTCGTGTGCCTAAAAGGTTTAAATTTGGGCCATTAATTATAGCTAACTTCATACTGTGAAAATACGAGTAATTTTAATAACCTGTTTTTTTTGTGCAAGCAATTTTATTTGGGCGCAAAAACCCGGCATTAAGGATAATGCCACTTATTATTTATCTTCCATTTATATTGGTAAGAAAAAAAACACCCTTGCAAAAGATAAGGGGCATATTGTATTTAATACTAAAAAAAATACAGCGGCCTGTTTCACTTCTTGTAATTTTATTCAATTGCAATATGTGTTAAAGGATCACAGTTTAAAATTCACATCTATTGTGCCGGATAAACAACCTTGTCCCGATCCGCTTGTTGGCCTTGAAGATAATTTTAAAGAAAACCTCCCAAAAGTATCTGATATTATTATAACCGCTAAACAGATTATTCTTTTAGAAAAAAAAGATACGCTGATGGTTTTTTATGAAGCGCCGCAAAAGTAGTTTCTTTGAATGAGTAAGTGGCACGCTTATTACATACGCTTTGATCAATACCTTGTATTAGAAAGATCTTTATCCAAAAATTCTGTTTCGGCGTACAAAGATGATATTGAAAAGCTGGAAAACTATTCTAAACTTTTTTTAAAACATCAAACCCCCGATAAATTTACCTACAAACAATTGTCAAAATTTATTGAGTGGATCGCCTCGCTTAATTTTTTGCCAACAACTCAAGCCCGTATTGTATCGGGCATTAAAACATTTTATAAATTTTTAGTTCTTGAAAATGATATTAAGGATAGTCCTGCCGACCTGTTAGAAACTCCAAAAATTACCCGAAAAATTCCGGTTTATTTAAGCGTTGAAGAAATTGATAAAATGTTAAGTTTTATTGACAGGAGCAGTAAAGAAGGCGAACGAAATTTAAGCATGCTCGAAACCCTTTATGGATGCGGTTTGCGCGTGAGTGAGTTGGTTAATTTACAAATAAGTAATTTACATTTAAAAGATGAATATATAAAAGTTACCGGTAAAGGCGATAAAGAACGTTTGGTGCCAATTGGTAACAGGGCCAAAAAATTGGTGACGGGTTATATGAAAACAATTAGAAGCCATATAAAAATTAAAAAAGGAAGTGAAGACATTGTTTATTTAAATAATCGCGGGGCAAAACTTTCGCGGGTAATGGTATTTTACATTATTAAAGATTTGGCCGAAAAAGCCGGAATTAAAAAAGTGTTGAGCCCACATACTTTTCGCCATTCATTTGCAACGCATTTGGTGGAGGGTGGGGCAGACCTAAGGGCGGTACAGGAAATGCTCGGACACGAGAGCATAACCACTACCGAAATTTATACACACATTGACCGGCAATTTTTACGTGATAATATTTTGAGTTATCATCCGAGGAATAAGCGATAGGCGTTAACAGTCATTATTTATTCGCTCAGAAATTTTGTCACTTATAAAAACCGTCGTAATAATCTTTGCAGTTAAAGAATTTGTATTGATTAGAGAATTTAAGCTTTGTTGCCTTTAAGATCAGTTTATTTAAGTTTTCAAATTCTTCAAACTCGGCTGTATCAAAATTGTAAATAATATAAACACTTTTTTTATCATCAAATTTATCCTGGTGTTTGGCAAGGAAAAAATGATTGTCGAACGTAAACTCTGTAATGCCATTTACATTACAATCCACTTCTCCATTATTACTTTCATTAAAACTTGTAACGCTGCCTTCGTTAAATAATGAAGCGTTGTTTAGTGAATCGGCGCAATGCAGCGAGAACGGGAATTTTAAAGGCAAACGGTAATAATCCTTAAACCCAAGATAGTTATAAAATTGTGGCGGAACATTGCCTGCAATTTCTTCTGATTCGAGCGATTTTAGATCCTTTATCTGACCGTTGTTTAAACTATCCGGTACCAAATAGGTTTTAAATTGTGCGGTATCAATTTGGTCTATCATATTTTGATTGATGCCACCAAACGATTGTTGCAAATTGTTAGTAAACGAAAAAACTTTATTGGCAATGCCGTTTGCCAATAAAAAAACTGAAACGATCAGGCCGATCAATGAAAAAACAAATCCACCCACCCAGCCAAATTTGCCTTTTTTTGAATTAATGAGATAAATGAGGCCAAAAATAAAACACAATATTGTGAGTATTGAGAAAATTATAATGGCGATTATGAAAAGCAGGCCTTTAAACATTTTTTTATAACGGAATATTTCCGTGTTTTTTCTTCGGTAATTTATCCACTTTATTTTCGAGCATTTTAAACGCTTTAATTAATTTGATGCGTGTTTCTTCGGGTTTTATTATTTCATCAATAAATCCTCTTTCGGCCGCGCGGTAAGGGTTTGCAAACATGGTTTGGTATTCGGTTTCTTTTTCTTTCCATTTAGCGTTCTTATCTTTTGCTTCAGAAATTTCTCCTTTAAAAATAATTTCGGCTGCGCCTTTAGCGCCCATCACCGCAATTTCGGCAGTTGGCCAGGCGTAATTCATATCCGCGCCAATATGTTTGCTGTTCATAACATCATAGGCACCACCATAAGCTTTGCGTGTAATTACGGTAATTCTAGGTACAGTAGCTTCACTGAACGCGTATAATAATTTAGCGCCGTTGGTAATAATAGCGTTCCATTCCTGATCCGTTCCCGGTAAAAAGCCCGGTACATCTTCAAACACAAGTAAAGGAATATTAAAAGAATCACAAAAACGCACAAAGCGCGCGGCTTTTGTGGATGAATGAATATCCAATACACCGGCAAGCACGGCGGGTTGATTGGCAACAATACCAATACTTCGGCCGGCAAGGCGCGCAAAACCAACAACAATATTTTCGGCAAATAATTTATGTACTTCAAAAAAAGTATCGACATCAATTACTTTTTCAATAACTTCTCTTATATCGTATGGCTGATTGGCGTTTTCGGGAATAATAGAATTTAATTCGGGGCGCGATTCATTTCCGGCTGTGTAGGGCAGGGCAGGGGCTTCCTCTTCGCAATTTTGCGGCACATAACTTAATAATTGTTTTAAATAGTTTATTGCTTCTACTTCGTTAGCGCAGGCAAAATGCGTTACCCCGCTTTTTGTAGCGTGCGTAATGGCACCGCCAAGTTCTTCGCTGGTTACTTCTTCGTGGGTAACAGTTTTTACAACATTAGGCCCTGTAACAAACATGTAGCTTGTGTTCTCAACCATTAAAATAAAATCGGTCATGGCAGGGCTGTAAACCGCGCCGCCCGCGCATGGACCCATGATAGCAGATAGCTGCGGAATAACGCCGCTGCTTCTAACATTACGATAAAAAATATCGGCGTAGCCTCCGAGAGAAACAACTCCTTCTTGGATCCGTGCACCGCCACTGTCATTCAGGCCAATTACCGGTGCTCCGTTTTGCATGGCAAGATCCATAATTTTGCAAATTTTTTCTGCGTGTGTTTCGCTTAAGCTTCCACCAAACACGGTAAAATCCTGCGAAAAAACGTAAACCATTCTTCCGCCAATGGTTCCGTATCCTGTAACAACACCATCTCCCAAATATTTTTCATTCTCTAAACCAAAATCATTACTGCGGTGCTGCACCATCATTCCAATTTCTTCAAAGGAGCCTTCGTCCAATAAAAAATGCAGGCGCTCGCGTGCCGTTAGTTTTCCTTTTTTATGCTGGGCATCAATTCTTTTTTGTCCGCCTCCTAAAAGGGCTTCGGCTTTTTTTTGATCTAGCAATTTAAATTTATCGTTCATTCTGATCGGTTATTTATTAGTATTATTTTCATCAATATTGTTATTTCGCAATTGCACAGGATTGGTTTTTTTACGAAAGCGTAAATTTAATAACTCTACTCCAAAACTAAAGGCCATTGCAAAATAAATATAGCCTTTTGGTACATGAACAGCAGATAAATGTATGCCTTCTACCACGAGTAACACCGCAATAAGTACTAAAAACGAAAGAGCTAAAATTTTAAATGTTGGATGTTTATTTATAAATGCTGAGATCCTTGGGGCGTAATAAAACATAACAAACATGCTTATAATTACAGCGGTGGCCATTATTGGAAGTTGGCGTGCCATACCAATCGCTGTAACAATGCCATCCATACTAAACACCAGATCAATTAAAAGTATTTGGATAATAATGGAACGAAAGCCTTTTTTTAAATTGGCTTTTGCTTCTTCGCCCTCTTCATTTGCGCCTTCCACCTTGTTGTGAATTTCGAGCGTACTGTTAACCAATAAAAATAAACCGCCGGCAAGCATGATCAGGTCTTTTAACTGAACCGAATGATCAAATATTTTAAACAACTCTTGTTCGCCTTTTATTAAAAATACCAAAATAAAAAGCAGACTAATGCGCATAATAATACCGGCAATCATCCATATTAATCCCGCTTTTTTGGCTTCGTCCTTATTTAAGCGAGCCATTACAATTGAAACAAAAATAACGTTATCAATTCCCAATAAAATTTCCATTACTGTTAAGCTTAATAAACTTAAGAGCGCTTCAACGGTAAAAAGATTTTCGAACATAGGATAATTTACAACTCGGATAAATCTACATATTTTTTTGAATTTGTTTAGTTTTAATTACCAATTTTTCTACTTTTTTTGGGCAAACAAAACGTATCTTTACACAAGCAAAATGAACCTAAAACACACAAAGTCACTTATTAAAATAAGCATACTAGTCGGTAGTGTTTTTTTTGTATTGGTGGCTTGTAGGCCATTTAGAAGTTATCAAAACACCAAACATCCTGCCGCGCCGGATTACGCTATTGAAAAAAACTGGATCGCTTTGCCCTGGAGAGCCGATGCCGCGGATACTATTCCCAATGGATGCAGCATTCCGGAAAATCAAAAGGAAGCTGATGTGGATGTGTTTTATATTAACCCCACTGTTTATTTTAAAGGATCCTATTGGAACGCAGACCTCACGAATAAAAAAGTAAATAAGCGATCAGATCAATGTGTGCAGAGCCAGGCAAGCGCGTTTAACGCCTGCGCCAGGGTTTTTGCTCCAAGATACAGGCAGGCAGTATTAAAATCTTTTTTTAACGATAAAAAGGGGGCGCAACCTTTGGCTCTGGCATACGAAGATGTTAAGGCTGCGTTTGAATATTATTTAAAGAATTGGAACGCCGGAAGACCCATTATAATTGCGGGACACAGCCAGGGCGCAAAACACGCCGTACAATTACTAAAAGATTTTTTTGACGGAAAAGAATTGCAAAAAAAACTGGTGGCCGCTTATCCAATTGGAATTCCTTTTAATAAAAGTGATCTTAAATCTATTCCAATTTCAGAAAATGAAACGCAAATTGGCTGTTATATTACCTGGAACACCTTTGCATGGAACACAAAAAGCTTTGGTAAAAAAGAAAAATATAAAGATGTGCCCTGTGTAAATCCTCTAACAATGGTCACAGATGAAAAGCATGCGAGTGATTCGTTAAACAAAGGAGGAATTTCTTTTAAAAAATTTACGGTAGATAAAAATGTTTGCGATGCGCAGGTGTTTGGCAATATTCTTTGGATCCATAAACCAAAACAAAAAGGTTATTATAAGATCGGGCAAAGTTATCACATTTGCGATTACCATCTTTTTTATATGAACATAAGAGAAAACGCTTGTTTAAGATCAAAAATTTATTTAAAACGGCAAAGGCTGGGCGGAAAATTGAGGAATTAATTGTGAGTGTGGTTATAACCTAATTTCTTTTTCCGGGATATAGTGGCGTTGCTAATAAAAAATAAAATATTACCATTAAACCTTTAAGTAAATAAGCAGTCTAAAGAAAAGAAATTTTATATATGTTTAAAAAATTATTCCTAACTGCTTTAATAGCAACTTATTATTCTACACTTTTAATTGGGCAAGCAACTCCTTGCACAAAATTTGGTGTTTTGGTTAATGGCGCGTCTTTTACAGATCAACAAAAAGCAAGCATCAGTGCTTCTTTAAACGCCGAATATGTACGAGAAAATATTAAATTAAGCACATTTACAGGGGTAGATGCAAGCTACGATGTGTATTTGTTAAATGGCTTTAAAGTAATATCAAATTTAAGTTGGGACAATGCCGGATCGTACACAAGCAGTTTAACTTTATATGGGCAAAAAATTAGTCAGGTTCTTGCAAATTACCAACCTGAAATAGTTGTAATTGAGAATGAAGAACTCAATCCAAATTTTCATCCAAACGGTACTGCAAAAAGATATATTGATATGTTGATGACAGCATCGCCAATTGTGCATGCCGCAGGTTTAAAAATAACCAATGGGGGTATTTATGGTACTGCCTTATTTATGCTTATTTACCGAGATCTGTATACAAACTTTAGCCCATCAGCCGCTACTATATTCGGAAATAATTCTGTTTTAAATGCCGGTCAGGTTTCAGCCGCACAAGTTCCAAACAGTAATCCAACCCAAGAAGCAAGAATTTTGACAATGGATAGTATTGTAAATGCAATTGGTTTGTATTGCGATTATGCAAACATTCACTTTTATATTGATACACTTGCCGTAACTTCTCAAAGTGTTTGGCCCGAAATACAAGCTTATTTTAAAAGAAGAATGAACAAACAATGTATTACAAACGAAACCTGTATAAGAAATACCGATATGGTACATTGGGTAACGGAAACATTAAATACATATAAAAATACATTTACACCGTATATACTTTGGTATAGCCAAGATGATCCAATGGCGGGAGCAAGAAGTTTAAATGATTATCCATCGGGTATATTACGCCCAACAGGAATTGAATTTAAAAATAATATCTTGGTTCCAAACCCAAATTGTGGTTCGGTTGGCAATTTTGAAACTGTTTTTGAAAAAAATGAATTTACAGTTTTTCCAAATCCATTTTCAAATAAAATTACGCTTCAAAATAAATCAACAGTAATGGGAAATTATAAATTAATGAACGCTATTGGACAAACAATTTGGGAAGGAAAAAATATAGAAGATCAAAATTTTTCTGAATTTCCTATTGGGATATATTTTTTAATACTAACTGATCAAAATGCTACACAAATGGCAAAACTAATAAAACAATAAAATATTTAGTGTGCCTCCTAATCCAAAACTTTATCCTTCATATACCTTCTCCATTTATCGATCACCTTCTGCATATCATCCGGGATCTCACTATCAAAAAATAATTTTTCGCCACTGATAGGGTGGGTAATGCCCAGTGTTTTCGCGTGCAGCGCGTGCCTTGGCATTAACTCAAAACAGTTTTTTATAAATTGTTTATAGCTGGCCGAATTTATTCCTTTTAAAATTACATCGCCGCCGTATTCGTAATCGTTAAAAACGGGGTGACCAATACTTTTAAAATGCACACGGATCTGGTGCGTTCTGCCGGTTTCTAATTTACATTCAACTACTGTAATGTATCCAAAGCGTTCCAACACTTTATAATGTGTTACCGCGTGTTTGCCAAGTTCACCGCCTACTGGGAAAGTGGCCATTTTTTTTCGGTCACGCAGGTCGCGCCCAACATTTGCGGTAATTGTTCCCGCATCTTCTTTAACATCGCCCCAAACAATGGCAACATATTTTCTGTCCATTGTTCGGTCGTAAAAATCTTTTGCCAAACGCACCATGGCCAATTCGGTTTTTGCCATAATAATTATGCCCGAGGTGTTTTTGTCGATTCGATGCACCAAACCCGGCCGCTCCATATACACATCGTTATTTAACCGGGTTTTTATTTTTGGTAAATTATTAAAATGATAGGCCATGGCGTTAACCAAAGTGCCGCGGTAATTGCCGTATGCGGGATGAACCACCATGCCGGGTTCTTTATTTATTAAGGCAATGTAATCGTCTTCAAAAACAATGTTGATGGGAATATTTTCCGGCACCACTTCCACATCGCGTGGCGGCACCGTTAGCACGATTGAAATTTCATCGAGCGGTTTTATGCGATAATTTGACTTAACGGGTTTGCCATTTACTAAAACAAATCCGGCTTCGCAGGCATTTTGAATTTTTGTACGCGTGGTATTGGCAACACGGATCATGATAAATTTATCTACCCGCATCATCACCTGACCTTTTTCAACTTTAATGTTGTGATGCTCGTATAAACCTTGCGACTCTTCCGAACTTGAGTCGTCTATCTCTTCTATTTCATCTTGTATGTTCACTGCGTGGCAAAGATAGAGCATTAAAACCATATAGCCCAGCCTCAAAATTTAAACCACAGGGCAAATATGCAAAAGCATATTTGAGCCAGGATGTGCAGTAGCAGAGAGCACAAAGAAACACGCAGATTATTAAGGAAAAGATACAAAACTTGAGTAAAAAGGAATATGGACACACAAAACAAATAAATGAAATTTGTTACCGGATATAAATGTTAAACTCCGTGAAACTTCGTGTTCTCTGTGTCTCTGTGGGTAGTTTGTGGTTAGTTGCGGTTACTTAATGCTGAATAATTACCTTCTGTGTTTGCAGCAATTGATCGCTTGAGGTCATGATCAGAAAATAAACACCGTTATCGATTTTATTGGTGTTTACTGTATGAATACTTTCTTCGGTTTTATTTTCGGCAATAACTTGTCCTATTAAATTTACCAGTTTGTAAGACGCTTTTTTATCATTACCTGTGCTTAATGTAATTTGATCGTTTGCGGGATTTGGGTAAACAGAAAATAAATTATTTTTATCCGCCGTAAATTCTTTTACGCCAACATAAGGTTTTGATACCCTGAAAACAGGATGTAACATTAAAGACCCTGGAATAACTGATTGTGCCCAGCCTGTACCATCATCAAAATACAAATTATCCATGTGGTTCAAATTCCTATCAAACCCAATACCAATACCGCTTGCCACTTTTTGAATTAAGCCTATATAATAATTTCCCGCGTTTAAAAC
>JANYBY010000012.1 GCA_025360565.1 Bacteroidota bacterium | reverse complement strand
ATCAAAGAACGACTGAACAGTTCCTTTTCCAAAACTGGTTGTACCAATAATTACACCGCGCTTATAATCTTGAATAGCCGCGGCCAAAATTTCGCTGGCGCTAGCGCTATTATGGTTAATGATAATTGATAATGGACCATCCCAAACAATATCGGCGTTTTTATCCTCCATTACATTAGGGCTGCCTTTACCTTTAACTTGTACTACAGGCCCGGTTGAAAAGAATAAGCCCGCCATATCAACTACTTCGCTCAAAGAACCGCCGCCGTTATCACGCAAATCAATAATTAAACCTTTTATACCTTGTGCTTTTAATTTTTCAATTTCTTTACGCATATCTCTTGCGCAATGGCGTGCGCCATTCCTGTTAAAATCGGTATAAAACGAAGGCAAATATATATAGCCCATTTTATTTTTATTCTCAATAACAGCGCTTTTCGCAAATGTTTCTTCCATTTCAATCACATCGCGCACAATAGGAATTACTTTGGTGCTGTTGTCTTTCTTTTTTACGGTTAAGCGTACTTCAGTTCCTTTTTTGCCTTTTATCAAGTCAACGGCATCATCCATTTCCATGGTGGTTACATCAACAGGTTCAGCGGCACCTTGCGCCACTTTCATAATTTCATCATCGGCTTTTAATTCGCCTTGTTTGTAGCTGGGACTGCCAACAATAATTTCGCTTACTTTTAAACCGCCCTCATCTTTCTTCTGAAGTCTTGCGCCAATTCCTTCAAACTGCCCGCTCATCATTTGATCAAATTTCTTTTTTTCTCTCGGGGCAAAATATTCGGTGTGTGGATCGTAAACGCCTGTGATAGCATTGGCAAATTGCACAAAACGCTCTTTAGTGGTATTTAAAGTTTTGTTGTAATATTTAAACAGGTCTTCGTTTGATTTAAGAGCTCTGCGCCTGCAAACCGCTTCAATGGTATCAAAACTTCTTACTTTGTACGCTGTGTCTTTTTTCTCAATTGCTTTTTCCTGCGCGGTCAGCGCTTCGTCAATTCTTGCCAATACTTGGTATTTAAGCATTTTGGCCCATTCTTTTTTAAGATCATCTCCCGTTTTGGCGTATGGCGCATTTTTACCTTCAAAGTCATATTCTTCATCAACCGTGTAATCCAAGGGTTTCGATAAAATTTCTTTACCCCATTCTTTTTTCTCGTTAATGCGTTTTGTGATCAGCTCAACCGATCTTTTAAAAAAATCATGGCGTTGATTAATAATTTGATCGTCAATATCCCTGCGGTATTTGCTGAGCTCATCAATATCTTCCTGCAAAAAGAATTTTTTTCCGCCGTCCAAATGTTTCACATAAAGATCATACACTTTTTCGCTGAAAGCATCGTCCATTTTCATGGGTGTAAAATGATGCTGGCCTAAACTTCCCAGCAGTAATTCAAATACAACATCGTTTTTATCAAAAACGTATTTTACTATGCTAAACGAAGAAAGTGTAACTATCCCGGCTATTAGCAGGGTTTTGAACGTGAATTTAGAAAGGGCATTTTGCATACATCAAATTTAATTTTTATTATTATAAATTGCTAAGCTTTTAATCACATTTTACGTAAAATCACCCTAAAAAGTTGTTTAAATATTGTTAAAAGGAAAGTGAGAAAGAAGACTATATTTGGCGCTTAATATTTAAATATGATAGATTTTACAAGGGCGGAGTTAACTCATTTTACTATAAATTTTGTTGGCAATAAAGGGTTGGGCGAAGAGCTCACTATGAGCGATAAGTTATTTGAATTTAAGGACGATTTTGTAAAAGAAACCGTGTTGCGCTATTTTACAACGCCTTTTAAAACAGATATCTATTACCAGTTCAAAGGCAAGGTGGATGTTACTTTGAATAGTGTTGCCAATTTTTGCGAAGATATTTTTGAAGCGCCAAAAACCTTTGTGAAAAAATCGCGAAAAGTGGCCGAGCATTTGTATAACCAAAGTTTGCACGCAAAAGTAAAAGGCGGCGAGTTTTATACCTGTTACTTTAAAGATGTAGTTGTGGACGGTGAATTGTGCGAAGCTATAGGTTTTTTTAAAACCGAAAATAAAGAAACATTTTTAAAAGTGTTTCAGCACAACGATGAGTTTGAAATGGATTGCGAAACAGGAATAAATATAAACAAGTTGGATAAAGGCTGTTTGGTATTTAATACCGAAAAGAAAAAAGGATACAAAATAAGTATTGTGGATACCAATAACCGCAATTCGGAAATTGCATTGTATTGGGAAGAAGATTTTTTAAACGCTTGCATAAAACCGAACGGATATTACCATACCAAAAATTTTATGGATACCTCTCGCGGTTTTTGTGAAGAGATTTTGACCGAAGAAAATAATGTTGCCAAGGAAGATCAGCGAATGATGCTGAACAAAAGCGCATCGTATTTTAAAGAGCGCGATAAGTTTGATCTGAAAGCATTTGAAAAAGATGTTTTGGTGGAGCCCGAATTGGTAAGCGCGTTTAAAGATTACCGAAAGGATTTTAATAAACGTATGGATCTGACTGCCATTGATGAGTTTGATGTATCGCAAACAGCGGTGAAAAAAAATCAGAAATACATGAAAACAATTTTAAAATTGGATAAAAATTTTCATATCTATATTCATGGTCGCCATGATTATGTTGAGAATGGTTATGATGATGAAAAGGGATTAAAGTATTACAAATTGTTTTATGTGAACGAGGAGTAGATAAGAGGGAAGCAAGAGGCGGGACTTCAGAGATGCAAGACCGAAATGCAGATGCAATAGGCAGTGCGGAACACACAGAACAAGGAACATAAAACAAGGAACAAGAAACCCACTTAAAAAGCGTATCTTCGTCCTATTATATTATAGAACCAAAAAATTATTTGTGACTTTCGACGACTTTAAATTTGATGCCTCTCTCTTAGAAGGCCTTTACAGCATGGGTTATAAAACACCCACTCCCATTCAGGAACAAGCAATTCCGGTTATTACAGAAGGGAAAGACCTGATTGCCTGTGCCCAAACCGGTACCGGAAAAACAGCTGCTTATTTGTTGCCCATTATTGATCATATTCTTCACGCGCCCACACGGCATTTAAATACCTTAATAATTGCGCCAACCCGCGAACTTACTTTGCAAATAGACCAGCAAATTGATGGCATGGGTTATTTTTGCTCAGTTGGTTCAATTGCCATTTATGGCGGGAACGATGGAATTACCTGGGAAAAACAGCGTCATGCTTTAGAAGAAGGTGTGGATATTGTTTGCGCAACGCCCGGAAGACTAATAGCACTTTTGCAATCGGGAAATATAAATTTTGAACATTTGCAGCATTTAGTTTTGGATGAAGCCGACCGAATGCTCGATATGGGATTTTTGGATGATATTAAGATCATTATCGGTTACCTCCCGAAAAAAAGGCAAACGATTTTATTCTCAGCTACTATGCCACCAAAAATACGCATGCTGGCAAAAGAGATCGCGAATAATCCCGAGCAAATAAATATTGCTATCAGCAAACCCGCTGCCGGCATTGTGCAGCAGGCTTATGTGGTTTACGATAATCAAAAAGAGGCTTTAATAAAAGGTATTTTAAAAAATGAAGATTATCAGTCGGTCATTATTTTTTCGGGTACAAAAGATAATGTAAAACTTTTAGAAAAAACCTTACAATCTGTTAGCGGTGCCGTTAAAGCTTTTCACTCTGATCTGGAGCAATCGGAACGCGAAGAAATTATGCGTGAGTTTAAAGGAAAAAGATTGCGCGTATTAATTGGTACCGATATTTTGTCGCGCGGAATTGATGTGGACGGAATAAGTTTAGTGGTGAATTACGATGCTCCCGGAGATCCTGAAGATTATATTCACCGCATTGGCCGTACGGCAAGGGCATCCAAAGCCGGCGTGGCGATTACGTTTGTAAATCAGCGCGACCAGATGAAGTTTTCGCACATTGAGGCATTGATGGGATATGAAGTTACAAAAATGCCGATACCGGAAAATTTAGGTTCCGGCCCGGAATACAATCCCGAAGCACAAAAGAAGGAAATGCACAGGGGCGGAAAGCCCTCTTCGTCAAAAGGCGGAAAAGGAAGATCTAATTCTTCCAAAGGAAGTTTTAGGAAGAGGTAATTTTCAAATTGTGATCAGCCATTTAATTTTGTAACTTAGATGAATGCGGAAATTTATTTTTTTGATAATTATTCTCTTTAGCAGTCAAAGCTTTTTCTCACAGCACCCAAAATTTAATTTTTCCCTTAACAACGATCTGTTTTTTAAAAAAGAAAAACCGCTTTTGTTTTTTTCAGATCCACAAAACCAATTTTCGGTTAAACCTATTTGTTCTCTATTAACCATTATACAAACGGATAAAAAACCCGTGTTCTGTAAAATGGAAGATCGTTTGCACAAACGTTTTAATGTTTGGGTACTTTTAAGGGCGGGGAGTGACGAGGATTACAGAAAATTGATCTCTTCTAAAAATTAGCCACAGATTTCGTTCGTGTTTTAACCACATAGAAACATAGAGTTTATTAGTTTAATTTTAGAGACCACATAGCGCAATGGAAGCGAAGCTTCCATCTATGTTTTTCTGAAAAATAATTGTTGGGTGTTTCTTTAAATACTATGTGTCTATGTGGTTCAAAAATTTACTTTTCTTCCTTTAAAAACTTCTTGATCGCATAATGCCCCACATAAATTAAGGGAATTAAACAAATCGCAACCAGCAATTTAAAAGTATAACCCCAGCTCGCGTTTGTAAGAAATTCATCAAAGGCCCATTTGCCCGGCAATACAAATGCCACGTACTGAATAACAAATGTATCTATCAATTGGCTTACAACTGTGCTGCCTGTTGCACGCAGCCAAATTAATTTTCCTCCGGTGCGGTTCCTGAAAAGCCAAAAAATATAAACGTCAACTAATTGCGAGGTTAAAAACGCAATGATACTTCCTACGATTATCCACTGACTTTGCCCGAACACTGTTTTAAAAACAGCATCGTTCACCGGACTAAAGCCAACCGCCGGAATATGTATGCCTATGGTGAGTAAAATAAACGCGTAAGAGATCAATCCAACAGTAATGTATGTTAATTTTCGAACGCCTTGTTTACCGTAATGCTCGTTAATAAGATCGGTGAGCAAAAAAACCACCGGCCATAAAATAATACCAATACTTTGCGTGAATATACCAAAGAACTGAACGAGCTTACCGCCAATTACTTCGGCAACTATAGCGTTGGTAACAAAAAATCCCGCAAGGATAATAAATACAAGATCTTTACGTTTGCTTAAATCCATTTACTTTTTTATTTAAGCCACAAAGACTCTAAGACTCAAAGTTGCACAAATTTTTCTTTGTGATTCTTGGTGGCTTTGTGCCTTCGTGGCAATAATTACTTTTTTACTAAAATAAAACTTCCTACACAAAGTGTTAAACTCAAAAAAATATTAATTATAACCCATAAATAATTGCTTTGTTTTATCAGCAAAAAAGTTTCATAACCAAAAGTTGAAAAAGTGCTTAAGCCCCCGCATAAACCGGTTAAAACCAATAATTTTAAATTTAAAGAATTTAGTTTGTCAGGTTGTTCTTGCGGAAGACTTTCTATAAAATTTAATGTGAGCGCAAAAATAATGCAAGCAATTATATTCGAAATTAAAGTGGCAAATGGTAAAGTTAAATTTGTTTTTTGAAAACCGATCCCGATCAAATACCTTATCACACTTCCAATACCGCCACCAAGAAAAACTAGTAAAAAATTCATAAAGAAAAAACGAATTTAATTATTGATCACTAAAAATATAACCCTACGATTTTGCTGATGTGCCAGATCATCGCACTCTTTTCCTTCGCATTTGTTAACCAGGTCATCAGAGCCTTTTCCAACTAAATAATCAATTTGTGTTTTTTCAACGCCGTATTTTTCGAGGATCAACTTTACACTTTTGGCGCGCTGTGCCGAAAGTTTTTTATTGTGGCTCTCCGATCCGCGTGAATCCGTATAACCCACAATTTGCACTTTTAAACTCTTGTATTTATTCAACACTTCCGAATTGGTTTTTAAGATCGCTTCGGCATCGGCTCGAATTAAATATTTATCAAAATCAAACAAAATGGGGTCAACATTAAATCCTAAACCTATCAACTGCTCCTTAGTTAGGTCGCCTTTGTATTTTGCAAGGTCAACATAAGAGCTGGTGTTCTTTACCGCAACTGAGGCGCTTACAGCAGCAGATGTATCGCCCTTTATTTTATCCAATTTATTTTCAATAATGTTGCAGGCTACAATAGGAGACAGGCACGTATCGCACCAAACAACAATTTTTGAGGTAACGGTATAAGTTCCCTTTTGCGCGTAATCGTATTCTAAAACTGGCGAGGTGTTTTCAACTTTTTTATCATTCACTTTCCATTCGCTGCTGTGCAATTTATAATTTGAAGGAAGCTTCACTTCAACCTTGTTTTTAAAATCGTTTTGATTTTCATCCTTTATTACCAACGAAATATTCCGGTTTGGAATTTGAGGACAATCGGTATTTAAATTTGCGAAATAATTTACTTTGTAAATATCCATATCGCCAAAACCACCGCTGCGCGACGAAGAAAAATATCCAACACTGGCCTTTGTGTCCTGGATCATAAAAATATCTTGTGCCGGCGAATTAATAGGCTGGCCAAGGTTTTCAGGCTCCGTCCATTTTCCATTCACAAAGGTGCTTTTATAAATATCATAGTTTCCAAAACCTTCATGTCCGGTACTCGAAAAATAAAGGGTCTTTCCATCATCTGTAACAAAGGGGGCATCTTCATCAAATTTGGTATTAACGGGCGCGCCAATATTAACAGGTTTGGTCCACTCGCCTTCTTTTATTTTTGTGGCCACATAAATATCAATACCACCTAAACCCCCGGTTGCCTCACTGGTAAAGTAAAGGGTGTTGCCATCTTTCGTAAGCACTGCGTGGTTTTGGTAGTAATCAAAATTAATTGCCTTTTGTAATTTTTGAGGTTTTTGAGATAAACGCTCATCCATATTTATTTCATAAATTTTACCGTTGCTGTACGTAAATAGTTTTTTGCCATCAGGACTCATAGAAACAACCGATTCGTGATTTTTTCGTCGAAATCTTGATTTTAAGAATTGATCAGGTAAAGTATAGCGCCGGGTTTCTTTAAAACCGCTGTTATCAATTTTACTTATGTACATACTTTCAAAATACTTTCCGTCTAAATAACTAAGTTGTTCTCGTTTACTGTCCTTACGGCGTGAGGTAAAGATCAATTCGTTCTGTATAGTTAAAACCGGTACATATTCAGGCATGTCGGTATTGATTGATTTTCCCGCGTTCACAATGTACCATCCGCTTGGTTCGGTATATTTTCTATGGGCAATACCGTAATTACAATCCTCTTTTCTTTTTTTAATGTCGTCGTCAAATTCCAGCTCGTCGTCTAAATCTATAATGCCGTTTAATTGATCAAAAAAGGTAAGTGCTTTTTCATAATTGCCATTATGGTGGTAACATTTTGCAAGCGCGTAGATCAGATCCACCATGGTATCTTTTACCATGTATTTATAG
>JANYBY010000011.1 GCA_025360565.1 Bacteroidota bacterium | reverse complement strand
TATGATATTAAATTAGATAAAAATAATTTACTTTATGTTTGCGGAAGTGGTTTTGCCGGAATTTATTCCGCAGTTTACAGCGGCGCCTGTTTCCCTACTTCCTTCTCTTTAACTTCAAGCGGTTGCAATGGAATAAATAACGGCAACGCTGCTGTTTCATTAACCACTTCCATTCCAAATGCTTTAATGAATTATATCTGGAGCCAGGGAAATAATACCTTGAGCGCAACCATGAATACTACGGCCATTTCAAATACAATTACAAATTTACCCAATGGTATTTACACGGTTCAGGTTCAGGTAAACGCACCATGTGGGCCGGTTTATATAAACACCGTAAATATTGCTTGCTGCGCTCCCATTACTATCAATCAATCTGTTATTCAAGCCAATTGTAATAATGCCGTAAACGCTGTTTCATTAACCGTAACAGGAGGAGGAACCGTAATACCAACTATTACCTGGAGTCCTACTCCTATTTCAATTGCAGGAAATTCGCTCAGCGCAAGCGGTTTACCTGTTGGCATTAATACCATTTCTATAAGTTATGGCTTAGGTTGTGTTTCTATTGTAACCCTAAATATGCTACCCACTCCGCCTCCGGTAACTTTCACAATAAATAATTTAACCGGTTCATATATTATCACCTGTATAAATCCTACAATTAATTTACAAGCTGTAAGTAATTATACTTACGGAACTATTTCTTATAGTTGGACGAGTCCTTCATTTACCGCGAATACAACAACCGTTTCAATTACAGCTCCTAACAGCATCACATTAACCGGAATAGATCTGGTAACAGGTTGTCAGTTTCAGCAAACAGTTGCAATTACTATTAATACGGCTGTTCCAACTAACAGTGTTGCACCCCCAAGCCAAGCAATCACTTGTGCATCTAATACGCCTATTACATTTACCGGAACTTGCACCAATCCAACTGTAAATCTTCAGCACGATTGGTATAGCCCTTTAAACCCTTTACCGGGCGGGGTTCCCATCGCTACTTCAAATAATACAATTAGCCTCTTGTCAGGAATAATTCCTCCGGGTGTTTATACTTTAGTAACTACAAATTTAGTTAATGGTTGTAAAGCATTTAAAACAGTTACCGTAACTTCTTTAGATGCTTGGCCAACGTTTAGTATAAACAGTTCAACAAATTATTCTGTTGGTTGTTCGCCTTTAAATCAAACAACCTTATCAATTATTAATCCTGTATCAACACAAACGCCGCCTGCAACTTGCAGCTTTACATTTTTACCTCCGGGTTTTGGCGGTACTTTGGCAGTTGGGCCTTATGGCGGAAATACTTCTACCATAACAACATTACCCGGAACATGGACTGTGATCGTGAATGATAACAGTAATAATTGTAAAACGATTTTATCGGTTCCAATCATTCAAAACACAGTTGCTCCAAATGTTGCAGTTACTATGACAGTGCCGCTTGGTAATCAAACATTAACCTGTTACCATCCAACATTATTGGCAACCGGAACTTCGTCAACACCAAACACACAAATTAATTGGCTGCAGCCAATTGCTCCGCCTTTAGTTTCAACAGCAACCATATTGGTTGGCCCGGGCAGCGGACCAAATACCAGCACCACATCGCTCACTTACGCGAATTACACTGTTGTTGCAACCAATACTTTAAACGCTTGTCAAACAACTTCGGTGGTTGTTATCAGTCAAAATTTTAAACCGCCGGTTTCATCGCCAACAATTTCCATCGGCACACCAACTGCAATTTTTTGTACGGTGGGTGCAAATCCGGTTGTGCTCACAACCGGAGCAAGTACTACAACGTCAGGCGGCGGACCGTTAGCTTTCCCTATTCCTTATTTATGGGAAGGGCCATCTCCGCAACAAACAACCACAGGCGTTTCCAGTTATAGTTGTTATGTTCCCGGAATTTATTCTTTAACAATAATGGATAATTACAATGGCTGTACAAAAACAGGAACAATAAATATTGTAGATAAAACACAGCCGCCTGTTATTACAAACCCGCTAGACTCCGCTATATTGGATTGCGGGGCAAACCAGGCAAATTTATTTGTGGCATTAACCGGAAGTAATACGGCTTTAAAATATTGGTTCTATACTTATCCGAACGGCGCAGCGTTTACGCCAACAAATGCTACAATACCTGATGGCAGTAATCCGTTTTTAAACGGAACTAATTCTGCCAGTGTAAGTGTATCAAAGTCGGGATATTATCAATATGTAATTACAAATACTTTAACGGGCTGCAGGGCCTTTGGATCATTTAATGTAGGGGATGGCGGAATAACAGCGGATTTTATTGCTGACCCTTATTCAGGTTATGCCCCGCTTTCTGTTTCATTTACAAATACTTCTTCGAGCAGTTTGGGCAGCGCAAGTATTTCTTCTATTTGGAGTTTTGGAAATGGTACTTCTTATTCAACCACTTCAAACGTAAATATTTCTACAACTTATACTGCGCCCGGAACTTATACTGTATTGTTGTTTGCTTCAAAAGGAACGTGTCTTGATACAACTTATAAAATAATCAGGGTAGATATCCCATCCAAATTAGAAGTGCCGAATATATTTACACCAAATGGCGATGGAACCAACGATGTTTTCTTTTTAAAGACCGCGAACCTTGGAGAAATAAACGCCATTATTTTTGACCGCTGGGGAAATAAAGTTTATGAAACCAGCAGCTCAACCGGAAATATTGCATGGGATGGGAAAAATTTCGGCGGAAAAGAATGCGCGGCCGGAGTTTATTTTTACATCGTAACCGCTAAAGGGAATGACGCGAAGGAGTATAAAACAAAGGGGAATGTAACTTTGGTTAGGTAAAATTTTAAAAAATTAATAAACTAATTATGCAAAAAGTTAAAACAAATGGTATTTATTTTTTAATCCTTCTTTTTGCAAGTATAAAAATTAGCGCTTTCAAAAAAACATTTACCACAGATAAGGATGTGTTTGGAACGCGTGCGTTCATTGAGAATAAAGGGCAATACAATTCTACCATTTTATTAGGGAACCAAATAAAATTTGCCTACGAAAACTCTGCAGAACATATTTACTTTACCAATAAAGGCTTGGTATATAAGCTGGTAAAGAACTTTCCTTTGAGCGAAGAGCAGATGGAAAAAATAGAAAAAGGAAAACATGTTAAAGTAAAACCTAGCGAGATCCGTTATGTTAAAATGAATTGGATGGGAGCTAATGAAAATATACAAATTATAGAAAGCGAAAAGCAAAGTCATTATAATACATGGGGCGGCCCTGAATTAAATTCTTATGGTTATAAAAAAATAACCTATAAAAATGTTTACAATAATATTGATATTGAATATACCATACCTGAAGATAAAAATTACGGTATAAAATACAACGTGGTTTTACATCCCGGTGCTGATCCAAACAACATTAAAATAGCTTATACAGGCGATGTAGAAAAAATAATTAAAAAAGGCGGACAAATAATTATTAAAACTACGCTTGAAGATATTACCGAACACGAGGTAAAAGGTTTTTACAACGGCGGGCAAGAAATAGTTTCCGATTATAAATTAGAGAACAATATTATTTCTTTTCAATTTCCAAATGGTTTTCAAACCAATTCAGAAATTATAATTGATCCTTGGGTAACAACTCTCGCTGCAGTTTTTCCGGTTGATAATACGGGTTACGAGGTAGAATACGATTATGCAGGAAATTTTTATGTGTTCGGGCTTTATAACAAAGTAGCGAAATTTAGTCCGGGTGGGGCATTGCTTTGGGTATTTCAAGGATCTGTTCCAGGTATTAGCTGGGGCCCGGATCTTGCACATACCGGAAGCTTTGGGTGTAACAGGGCAACGAGTAAAATTTATCTTGGTGATGCGCGTGCACTTTGGAGCGGATCCCGCATAATTCGCCTTGATGTAAATGGTAACTATGATAATTTTGTTACACCGGCCATCCCAAATACATTTGTTGAGATCTGGAATTTTGGATTTAGTTGTTTTACAAATGATGTATACGCCTTCGGAGGTTTAAATTGTGTGTCCACCGTGATCGATCAGATCGGCGCTACTGTTAATCCCATAAGTCTCATGGGCGGCGACACTGAAGATAATGTAGCCGATGACGGAGGGAATAAATTCGTAAGAACAACCTCGGTCTTAGCCAAGGTTAACAACGCCTTTAACGGGACGGTTTGGCAAGTTAACCCCGGGAACACACTCGGTTATGGCACCCCAAAGGTTTCATTTATTAATGCAGGACAATATAGCCAGGGCTTTAATTGCCTTGCCGTAAATAATAATTATTTATTTATTTACGATGGATTTAATTTGAAGGCCTTTAACAAAGCGAACGGCGCACTTATTAGTTCTACAACAATTGCAGGATATACTTTTAAGCAACAAGCCGGTATTGTGGCTGATAATTGCGATAATATTTACCTTGGCGGGAACGGAAGTATTTTATGTTTTAATTATAACGGCGTATCATTTAATGCACTAGCAAGTATTCCCTTGGCCATTGGTACACCCAATCA
>JANYBY010000005.1 GCA_025360565.1 Bacteroidota bacterium | reverse complement strand
CGAATGCGCAGCCGAATTTTTACGCTTTGCAAAAGAAACCAATACGCCGGTTTTTATGATCGGTCATATAACAAAAGAAGGAAGCATAGCCGGACCAAAAGTTTTAGAACATATGGTGGACACTGTTTTGTTATTTGAAGGTGATAGAAACCATATTTATCGCTTATTGCGGGCTACAAAAAATCGTTTTGGCAGCACCAACGAAATGGGCATTTACGAAATGAACGGCGAGGGATTAAGGGAAGTTAGTAATCCTTCCGAAATTTTAATTACTAATCGCGATACGCCAACAAGCGGCGTGGCAATTGCCGCAACCCTGGAGGGAAATCGCCCCATGCTGATAGAAACGCAAGCCCTTGTTAGTACCGCCGCTTATGGTACACCGCAACGTAGCAGCACGGGTTTTGATCTGCGAAGATTATCCATGCTCTTAGCGGTGCTTGAAAAAAGATGCGGATTTAAATTAAGCATAAAAGATGTTTTTATAAATATAGCGGGTGGAATAAGGGTAGAGGATCCCGGAATTGATCTCGCTTTAGTTTGCGCGGTATTAAGCAGCAACGAAGATCTGCCAATACCGCAAGACGTTTGTTTTGCTGCTGAAGTGGGATTAACAGGAGAAATACGGCCGGTAAGTAAAATAGATCAGCGTATAAGCGAAGCCGAAAAATTAGGATTTAAAAAAGTGATCATCAGCAGCTTTAATTTAAAAGGCATCAATATAAATTCCTTTAAAATAAAAATTTTACCGGCAACAAAAATTGAGGAAGTATTTAGTTTAATATTTGGATGAGAAATTATTTATTAATTATACTGTTGTTGGGACTTAAACTTTTTGGGGAAAAACCTGACAGTTTAAAAAGAGTACTTCTTAACAAAAACCTTCACGATTCCGAAAGGGTAAAAATCCTTACAACCCTGTCTGTTATGTATGAGTTTGCAAACGTAAAGGATACTGCAGAAATCTTTGAAAATCAAGCTTACAGATTGTCGTTAAAAACAAAAAACAATAAGGGCATCGGGGACTATTTCAATTATATAGGCAGAAAATTTTATTATATTCAATCGTACGACAGTTCAATCTTCAATTTCAGAATGGCAGCTAAATATTATGAAATTGCAAAATCGAAAACAGGAATATCGAGCGCGCGAAATAATATTGCGGCTATATATACAGAAAAAGGAGAGATTAAAAAGAGCATTGCAGAATACCGGGCCCTTATAGATTTTACAAAAAAAAATAACGACACAACGTTTCTCGGAAATGCATACAGTAATTTGGGAAATTCTTTTATGTCAACTTCTGCCAACGATAGCGCGATACACTATATTACACTGGCTTCAAGAATTCATGAAAAGAAGAACATTAACAACGCCCTTTCTTCGGATTATTATAATCTGGCAGTTATAAATGAAAATATTAATCAGTTTGAAAAAGGACTTTTTTATTTAAATCTTATTCTTACATCGAGCAAAAAACAAATTCCAAACATGATCAATAAGGTTTATTGCCTTAAATCAAGCGTCTATGCAAATATGGGAAACCAGGATTCTGCTGATTTTTATATAAAAAAGGCAATTGCCTCCTGTAAAGAATCAGGAGATAAGCTAACATTACTTGAAGCCTATAATCAACATTTTAAAGCCTTAATGAAAAAGGAGGACCTGGTCAATGCCAGGGCAACCGTTTTGGAAGCAATAAAAATTGGTCAAGAAATTGGAAGCGAATATTTATTAGGAGTAAGTTATAATTTATTTGGAAGTTTGTTGGTAAAAGAGAAGAAGTATGAAGAAGCTGTTAAATATTATAAAATGGAATTTGATATTGCACTGAAGAATAACTCTTCGGCAGAAATCATGGAAAGCCTCAAAGGCTTAGCAAAATCTCATACCTTAAATGGAGATTTTAAAGTGGCCACCATGTATTTGGACAGCATCATAAATTATAAAAATAATTTAAACGAACAGGCCATGTTTAAAAATATGAAAGAGATCGAAGTCCAGTTTGAGACAGAAAAAAAGGACCTGCAAATACAAAAAGGTAATAGCGATTTAATGGCATCGAAAGCCGAGAGCAAACGTAAATCGGTAATTTTAATTACGGCATCGATCGCGTTAATCGTAACACTTTTTTTTGCTTTGATAGCTCTTGTAAATTTCAGAAAAGCTAAAAAAGCAAATACGCTTGTACAAAGCCAGAATAAAACACTTGAACAAAAGAACCACGAAGTAGAGCTTCAAAAAAACCTGGTTTTAGAAAAACAAAAAGAAATTATTTCAAGCATCAATTACGCTAAAAAAATTCAGTCGGCCGTTTTAACAGGGGAAGAAGTTTGGAAGCGAATTTCGAAAGAATATTTTATTTTATTTAAACCCAAAGATATTGTGAGCGGCGATTTTTATTGGGCACACGTTTTACCTAACGGACGCGCTATTTTTGCATTGGCCGACTGTACCGGACACGGCGTACCCGGCGGTTTTATGAGTATGTTGGGAAATAGTTTTTTGAATGAACTGGTAGTTGAAAATAAGATCTTTAACGCCGCCGCCATTTTAAACAAACTGCGCGAAAAAATAATAAAAGCGTTGGATCAAAAAGGGAACAGTGAACAAAAAGACGGAATGGATATTGTTTTATGCGTTTGGAATAAAATGGATAATACACTTGAGTTTGCCGGCGCAAATAATAATTTATATTTTGTAAGAGATCATAAAACGAACGAACTGAAAGGGAATAAAATGCCCATTGGCACCTATGTTACCGATAACACGCCGTTCACCTCACAAACACTTCAATTACAAAAAGGCGACTGCATTTACCTTACAACCGATGGGTTCGCCGATCAGTTTGGCGGACCGCACGGTAAAAAATACAAGTATAAACAAATGGAAGATGTGCTATTAACTATTCACGATATTCCAATGGATCAACAAGCACAAATTTTAGAAAAGGAATTAGACGATTGGAAAAACGAACTGGAACAAGTTGACGATATTTGCGTTTTAGGGATTCGTGTTTAGACCTTCAAGGTTTTACGTTAAACCAGGGAAAACCTTGAAGGTCTGTGGCCTGAAATTTATTTATTTAATTTCTCGATCAGCTTCGTTGTAGAAAATCCCTCAAGTAACGGAATGGTAATTACCTCTCCGCCGTTTGCCTTCACCACATCATAACCCACAATATCTTCCGCCTTGTAATCATTTCCTTTTACCAAAACGTCAGGCTTTAAAAAAGTAATTAATTCAAGCGGGGTTTCTTCATCAAACAACACGATCAAATCAACACAAGCTAAAGCAGCTAAAATATAAGCTCGCCAATTCTCAGTATTTACGGGCCTGTTGGGGGCCTTATTTAATCTTTTTACCGAATTATCGGTATTTAATCCCAGCACCAAAAAATTTCCAAGGTCGCGCGCCTGTGTTAAATAATCAACATGCCCGGGATGTAAAATATCAAAACAACCGTTTGTAAAAACGATCTTTCTGCCTTTTAATTTTTGCCCGTTAATACTTCGCAAAGCATTTTCTTTGGCAACAATTTTATTTTTTAATTGATTATGAAACGACATTTTTATTCCGATTATAAATTGGCAACACAATTAAACTTATTAAACCTAAAATTAAAATTAAAATAAATTGGCTGGTCCACGTTAGCCATGGCAGAGCAATTGAAGATACTTTATCAACATGATAGGTAATGAACAAGATCCCTCCTAAAATTGCCGGATATGCGCCAAGGCCGCCCGGAGTAAAAATAACGCCGAATACACCAAAGAGTAAAAGCGTTAAACATTCCTTTTGCCCTAAATGCGAAGTTCCGGTTAAAGCAAAAAAACAAACGTATAAAGAATAAAAGTAACAAGCCCATATTAATAAACTTAATAAAATGAACCGGAAAGGCTTTTCCATTTTGCGGATGGAGCCTAAACCCGAAGCTAAACCCTTAACAATACCGCCTAATTTGCCTTTTAATAAACCCGAAACTTTTTTTCTTAAAAAAACAAACGCTGCAATAAGAACCAGAATAATAAGCGATAACACAATTAGTTTTGTTGGACTTTCGCCTATACCGACCAATTTTGTTTTTAACGGATCAAAAACCAATTCGTTTGCTAAACCAATTAATTCGTTAAACTGAACAACAAGCGTAAGCGCAAAAATTAAAGCGAATACTAAAAAATCAACAATGCGTTCCGTAATTACTGTGCCTAACGCCACCTCAAAAGGAACCTTATCATATTTAGCCGCAAGGGTACAGCGCGAAATTTCGCCCATGCGCGGTATGCCGTAATTTGCCAAATAACCAATAAGCACATGGCAATTAGCATTTAATAAATTTGTTTTGTATCCGAGAGGGGCCAATAAATAATTCCAGCGGTAAGCCCGTAAAAAATGACTTAGCCACGCAATGATCAAAGAAATTACAACCCAAAAATAATTGGCCGTTTTAAACGCGTAAAAAATTTGGGTTTTTTGTTCCGGTGTAATTTGCCTTATGGATAACCAAATTAATAAAACACCAACGCCAAGTAAAATTACAAACTGTATAATTGACTTGGTGTTTTTAGCTGCCACGACTATTTTAATTTATTGGTTTTTGTATCGGGAAACACAGCCCATGGCCTGAATGTTTTCGCCTTTTCAAAATCCATGGTTGCATACGAAATAACAATAACAATATGACCCGGCTTAACTTTTAAAGCGGCGGGCCCGTTCATACAAATAATGCCGCTTCCTCTTTCGCCTTTTAAAACATAAGTAATTAAACGTTCGCCATTGTTTTTATTTAAAACATGCACCATTTCGTTTTCGATTAAATTAGCCGCATCCATTAAATTTTCGTCAATAGTAATGCTCCCTATATAATCCAATTCCGCCTGTGTTACAGTAACACAATGCAATTTAGATTTCATGACCTGAATTTCCATAACGGTGCAAATTTAGCCTTTTTTATTGGTTTTTAACCCCCATAAAACCCGTTAAAATCAATAACTTTATGCAATTTTAATTAATTAACAGCGTTATTATATAGTCTGAAGAAGTTCGTTAGTATACTCGTTTTTTTTCTGATTTCTCATTGGATATTTTCACAACAAAGCGAGGGATATGGAATAAATTTGCCGAAATTTTATAAAACTCAGTTGCACTTTGGCTTTACAATTGCCGGCAATTCAACCGATTTTCGAATAAATCCGGTACCAAACTCTAAACTTCCCGACACATTAATAATTTCAAACAAGGATACAACCAGATATCGTATTAACACCGTTTTTTCGCAACCCGCCCCCGGCTTTGCAATTGGATTGGTTACCGATTTTCGCATTCAGGAATATGTAAGGCTTCGTTTTACCCCAAACATTAGTTTTGGTTCGCGTAAAATTCAATACACGCTTGCAAACGCGGCGCAGGATAGTTTTAAGGTATTTAATAAACAAGTGGAGTCGGTGTTCCTTATTTTTCCGCTCGAAGCCAAGATCCAATCTAAACGTCTTGATAATTTTAGCGCCTACATTATTGGGGGCGGTGGGTACATGCTCGATCTTGCGGCCAGAAAAAAAGCGGGCGGCGTTTCTAATACACCCAATCAACTGGACGATAATGTAAAATTAAAACGCGACGATTTTTTTTATAGCGCCGGGGCGGGAGTTGATTTTTATTTACAATATTTTAAATTGGGATTTGAAATAAAATTATTGATAGGCACCAAAAATTTATTGAAACCCGAAAATAGTATTTTTACAAATAGCTTAGAAAAAGTAAGATCACGGATGGTGGCTTTCACGGTTACTTTTGAAGGTTGATTAATTTTAGAGTTTCAAAATTGTTGAATTTTAGATTTATTTAAATAAAGGTTAAAACAGTATGGGCTCTATTCTAAAATTCTAAAACTCAACAACTCTAAAATTATTCGAACTCTTCCAAAAAATGCAAACAAAATTACAAATACAGGTTTCCCCCCAAACAGCCGTTAACGAACAGCTCCTGAAAGAAGAAGTAAAACAACAACTTCAAATAACGCAAGAAGGAACTGTAACTATTAAAATTCTTAAACGAAACATTGATGCCCGCGGAAGAAACATAAAAATAAATTTAAGTTTGCTTGTTGCAGTTGACGAAGAGCTTCCCATCGAAAAAATTTCTTTTAATTATTTAAATGTTTCAACTGCAAAAAAAACCTGCCACATTATTGGTGCCGGGCCAGCGGGATTATTTGCCGCCTTGCGTTGTTTAGAATTGGGAATAAAACCAATAATTATTGAACGCGGAAAAGATGTTAAGGCGAGACGAAGAGACCTTGCCACAATTAATAAGAACGGAATTGTAAACCCCGAAAGTAATTATTGTTTTGGCGAAGGCGGGGCGGGAACATACAGCGATGGCAAGCTTTACACGCGGTCGAACAAAAGAGGCGATGTAGAAAAGATCTTAAAAATATTTGTATTTCACGGTGCAAGCCGCGAAATTTTGGTGGATGCGCACCCACATATTGGTACAAACAAATTACCACAACTCATTCAGCAAATTCGAGAAACCATTTTAAATTACGGAGGCGAAGTTTTGTTTAATTCTAAATTAATTGATCTTAAAACCGCGAATCAAAGAATTAGTGAAATTAAAATTACAAATGAAAACGGCGAGCAAAACATTTTCGTTCAAAAATTAATTTTAGCAACCGGCCATTCATCAAGAGACATTTATGAATTGCTTCAGGCAAAAAATATTTTAATAGAAGCCAAGCCATTTGCTTTGGGCGTAAGGGTTGAACACCCTCAAAGTTTAATAGACCAAATTCAATACCATTGCGGATCTTTAAATGAAGTTATTTCTAAAAGAGATTATTTACCCGCCGCAAGTTATAGTTTGGTTCAGCAAATTGGCACGCGAGGCGTGTATTCTTTTTGTATGTGCCCCGGCGGCATTATAGCGCCATGTGCCACCAAACAAGAAGAGGTTGTAACTAATGGATGGAGCCCGAGCAAACGAAATAACCCTTATGCAAATAGCGGCGTTGTTATGGGATTAGAGTTGCAGGATTTTGAACCTTACAAAAAATTTGGCGCGCTTGCGGGATTAGAATTTCAAAAAGAAATGGAAAAAAACGCGTGGGAATTTGGCGGAAAAACACAAGCCGCTCCGGCGCAGCGATTGGCAGATTTTGTGAACGGAAAAATAAGCGACTCTTTACCGGCATGTAGTTATCAGCCCGGAATAAAAGGCGTGAACATGCAAGAAGTATTAGGAAAATTAATTGGACCTGCATTAAAAGAAGGCTTTAAATCTTTTGGCGGAAAAATGCGTGGCTATTTAACTAACGAAGCAGTAATTGTTGGCGTGGAGTCGCGTACATCAACACCGGTGCGCATTCCCAGGGATAAAGAAAAATTGCATCACCCGCAATTGTTTAATTTATTTCCTTGCGGCGAAGGAGCAGGATATGCCGGAGGAATTATGAGCGCGGCAATGGACGGAGAAAGATGCGCGGATATGACATTAAATTAAATTTTACTATGAAGAGTTTAAACAACGATTCTTTCGATCAGCTTCAGTCAATCTTAACGGATCTTAGCCCGGACGGAACGAATAAAAAAATACAACTTCTTAAACAATGTTCGCTGCTTAAAATTACGAGCGCTAAACTTATTCAACGGTATCATAATAGTTTATTGTTTCTTTTAAGTTATGCGGAGAGTGAAGAGGTGAATTTGTCCGCACAGCAAGAAATGAATCGTTTAACCGATTCAATAAAAAAGAGTAAAACACTTAAAGAAAAATTGATCGGCAGCGGCATAGCCGGAACAAGAATTCAGGGAGCCTATAGTTTAACCTTATTGAATTGGATGCTGAATAGTTTTGGAAGCCAAATTACACTTCATTCTTTCGACGAAAGGGGCGTTAACCCAAGAGAAATAGTAAAAACCATTCTGCCGGAAACTGAATTTGAATTGGCAAACGATGAATCGCTGAAACCAATAAAATGGCTGGAGAAAGTTTGTGGAACAAAAAATAAGCATAAAATTTTAATTGAATTGGTTGGCTTTATAAATCAACTTGAGGCAAGTGAATTATTAAAAGATCAGCTTTTTGAATCTTTAAAGTTGTTTGTTGAAATTGAACCGAAAGAAAATGCTTTTTCAAGAAGTTATGGAAAAATAAGAACTACCAAACATTTTTTTCACACGGAAGGCATATTAAAAAAATTTGATGAGCACGAAGTAATCAGCAAAAAACTGCCTCCTGAAAAAAAACTCACCAAAGAGGAAAAATCTGAAATAATAAACTGCTCTCGAGTTGCTTTGTGTTTGTTGAACCGCGAAACTGACCCCATCACTTATTGTGAGGAGTTAAATATAAAATACTTTGAGTTGGAACGTGGCCTGTCAATTGCCTTGTTTAGCATTGATGCTGAAAGGAGATTGCCCTTTGAATCGTATATAGGTTTTATGATGTTTAAAAATGGTTATCCCATGTCTTACGGCGGAGCATGGTTGTTTGGCGAGCGCTCTTTAATTGGCATAAATATTTTTGAAGCATTTAGGGGCGGCGAATCGGCAATTGTTTTCGCGCAATTATTGCGTTGTTATAAAATGGCTTTTGGCGCAACTTATTTTGAAGTAGAGCCGTATCAATTCGGAAAAAATAATCCGGAAGGAATTCAATCCGGTGCGTTTTGGTTTTATTATCGCTTTGGTTTTAAACCATGCGATAAAATGCTGAATGAGTTAGCATTAAGCGAGCATCATAAAATAATTTCAACAAAGGGATACAGAACCTCTCCCGAAATTTTGCGACAGTTTACAAGGTCAAATTTATTTGTGCATTTTACAAAAAGCACAGCAGTTCCTTTAAGCCCCGAAAACATAAGTAAATTTATCACTCAAAAAATTAAAGAGCAGTTCAATGGCGATCGCCTTCAGGCAAATAAATGGTGCCTTCAAAAACTAAAACAAGAAAAAATTATTTCGAAAGGGGCAAATAAAATTGGCTTACAAAAACTTGGAACGCTTTTTGCTTTATGTTTAGATTGGAGATTGGTTTCAGAAAAGGAAAAAATTGTTCTTAGAAAATTAATTGTAACAAAGAGCGAATCTGAATTTGAATACATCTATTTGCTTTCGCAATTTAACCTTGAAAAGCATATGGTAAGCGAGTTTTGGGAAAAATACCCCAAATTGCGTTAGACATAACCAACAGAAAATTAGAACTTTGTATAAGTGACGAAAACCCGATTAAAATATTTATTTCTTTTTGCTTTTGTTTTTTTAAAGATAAAAGCGCAGGATCATGGATTTTTTAACCAGATCTGGCTTGAGCAGGGCCTCTCGCAAAGCAGCATCGTTTCCATTATTCAAGATAAACAAGGCTTTATGTGGTTTGCTACCCAAGATGGATTGAACCGTTACGACGGAAGGAACATTGATCATTTTAATTTTAAACCTTTTGATAAGCAATCTATTTCGGGTGATGATATTTATTCGATCTGCCTCGATTCAAATATGCTTTTTGTTTTAAATGATAAAGGGCTTGATAAAATAAATTTAAGCGGTTTAAAAATTTCTAACTTAAAACGAAAATCAGAAAGTGAACCACGGTTGGTTTTCTCTAAAAGCTGGATCTTAAATAACACTCTCTTTTTATTAAGCAGAGAAGGACTATCTAAGGCAAAATTTATGGATAGCAACGAGTTTGACCTGGAGAATTGTGTATTTGAAGATTCTTCAAAAAAGGAAACCAGAACAATTATTACCTCCATTTGCAGTGGAGACAAAGAAAGTATTTTTGCTGCCACAAACAAAGGAATTTTTAAACAGAATAAAGGCGAAAAACAGTTTCGTAAAATTTTCGATCTTGTTTCAGATAAATTATTTAAAAAACCAACCGATAATTTTTATTCTTCTATTGCTTTTAATAACGGTAAACTTTATTTTACAAATGCCAACACCTTAATTTGCCTCAACCTTTCTACCTTAAAAGAAAACAGGCTCACGCTGAAAGATTTTACTGGTGTATCCTGCATCCTGATAGATAAACAAGATAAAATATGGATCGGCAATAACGGCAAAGGCCTATTGGTAGTAAGTCAAAAGGCCTGCGATTCTTTATGTATAGAAAAACATTACAGTAAAACCAATACCGGAAGATTTGCAATTCAGAGTAATGAGATAACAAGCTTATACCAAAACCCGCGCTCAAGCGATGTTGTTTGGATCGGTACACGAGACGCCGGAGCATTTAACTTCAGCTATTCTAAAAATTCGTTTTCAATCCCGTCTTCATTTGTAAATACAGCCGATGCCAATTTTTTTGGAATTGTAAAAGATAAAGATGGAATAATTTGGGCAGGTTATAATGCCGGTATCTTAAAGATAAATGAAGCAAAAAAAGCACAGCAAATTATTGATCTGAGCGACTTTTCGCCGAATAATAATCGTCCGGTTTTAGCCATGTGTGCCGATGAGGAAAACAATGTGTGGATCGCTTACGGAAATAATTTGTATTTAATCGATAAGACAAAAAACACATTAATAACCAAGGTGAGCGCGCTTGTACCGGGGAAACCAAACCAGTCTTCAAAAATTGTTGAGCTTAATAAAACAGAACTTTTAATTTGTACAACAAGAGGAATAGTGGTGTACAATAAACAAAGTAATTCGGTAAAATTGATCAACAGCATTAATGTAAACGGTCAAAAAACGGTTCTTGAAAATACAGAGTCTTTTTTGGTAGATTCAAAAAATAATTGGTGGGTAGGTAGTTCCACAGGATTATATTGCATAAGGCAAGATGATAAAAATGTTATTTTAAAACACAACAACAATGATTCAAACAGCATTCTTTCCAATAGGATCATGGATATAGAGGAAACGAATAAAGGAGAAATAATTGTTGCCACCACCAAAGGCTTAAGTCTGATAAAAAATTATGGGGCTCAAATAAAAAATATTTATGCCGCAAAGGGACTTTCAAATAATTTTATTTATGGATTGCTGGAAGATAAAAAAGGCAGATTTTGGATGAGTACTAATTTTGGTATTTCTGTTTTTGATCCGGCTAACTTCGAATTTAAAAGCTATACGGCTTCTGACGGTATTTGTATAAACGAATTTAACCAGGGCGGATTTTATAAAACCAAAAGTGGTGAACTTATTTTTGGAGGGCTGGGAGGCTTGGTGAGTGTAAATCCCGAATATCAGATAGTGAACAAAAGTGTTGCAGATATAATTTTACGATCAATTAAAGTGGAGGGTTATAAAGATTCAATAAGCCTTAATAAGACATTGATATTATCTTACGGTCAAAACGATATTTATCTGGAATTTTCTATCCCTGATTATTCAGGCGAAAAAAACATGAACTTGTTTTACAGGTTTAAAAATAAAGATACCGCTTGGATCAAGGTAAACCCCTCGCAATTATTTTCGTTATCATTTATAAACTTGGCGCCCGGTAATTACAATTTTGAAGCCGTTGCTGTTAATAACGAAGGGGCAAGAAGCAAACCGTTAGTTTTCTCGTTTAAAATTAACGATCCTTTTTGGAGCACCTGGTGGTTTTATTTGATCCTAGTATTGATAACAGTTTTTTTGAGTTGGGTAATTTATCGCCGAAGACTGAAACGAAAAATAAGTTATATACAGCAAATTGAACAGATTCGAAAAGACGAGAATGAAAAAGTACGCAAGGCGGCCGCGCTTGATCTGCACGATGAATTTGGAAACGGATTGACAAGGATTTCGATGCTTATTGAAATGACGAAGATCCAAGTGTTAAAAGAAAACAACGAAGCCCATAAACTGCTTGAGCTTGTTTCGCAAAACTCAAACAGACTATATCATGGTACAAAGGATTTTATTTGGTCAATCAATCCGGGCAAAGATAATTTGTATGAAATAGTTATTCGGATAAAAGATTATGCAGATGAATTATTTTATGGCACACAAGTTACCTTTGAGGTGGAAGGACTAAAAGAAGAATTTAAACACCTCAAACAATTACCGACAAACGGAAGAAATATAACAATGATATTTAAGGAAAGCCTTTCAAACGCCGCTAAACACGCTAAGGCAACAAAGGTTAAGTTTACCATAAAGCAAGGCTCCGAAAATATATTTCTCATTTTAGAGGATGACGGTATAGGATTTGAAATGAAGGATTATAAAAACAGTTTCGGCATTGAAAATATACACCAGCGAGCAAATCGCTTGGCTGCTGAGATCGAGATAGCACCAACCATTGGCAAGGGCACAAAAATAGTATTGGTTATTAATTTAAAGAAAAATGAAAATGACAGTAATAGCGCCTAAAAAAATAACGATTGTTGAAGACGACAGCATAATAAGAAATGCTTTTGTAACACTGATCCAACAAAATAAAAATTACGTTGTGGTAAACGCATACGGTGATGCCGAAAGCGCGATTAAAAATTTAAAAGCGGATGAGCCCGATATTTGTTTGATGGATATTGAACTTCCGGGAATGAATGGCATCGTAGCCATTTCCAAAATAAAAGCCATTTTACCAAAAACACATGTTGTGGTTGTTACGGTTTACGAAAACGATGAGCTGGTTTTTAAAGCGCTGTGCGAAGGAGCGGCCGGTTATCTTACTAAGAACATCCCGCCCGCAAAATTGATCGATTCTTTAGTTGAGCTTGAGAATGGAGGCGCGCCAATGAGTACAAGTATTGCGCGAATGGTTGTTTCATCCTTTCACCGAAACAGGCAAACCCCATTATCTAACAGAGAACTCGAAGTGTTGGAGTTATTGTCTTCCGGAAAAAGTTATTCCACCATTGCCGATCAATTATTTGTGGATAAGGAAACAGTAAAATCGCACATAAAAAACATTTATTTAAAACTCGAAGTGCATTCAAAGGCCGAGGCAATTGAAAAAGCTAAAAAGAGCAAGTATATTTAATTTCACGCAAAATGGGTGAAACCCTTGTGCCTAAAGGGTTGTATCTTTACACCAGTAGTAGTGTTGTTAAGAGGTTCGTTTGTTTTTTCAGATACATCTGATCTTCAAGCGGACCTTTTATATTTTTAAATATAGACAAACTTCAATTCTATTCGTTAAATTTGCTCTGCATTATGAACAGAATTTTAACGGGTATACAAAGCACTAACGTTCCGCACCTTGGTAATTTACTTGGCGCAATTTTGCCTGCAATAGAAATGAGTAGAGGACCAAATACCGAAAGCCTTTTATTTATTGCCGATCTACATACTTTAACTACGGTAAAAGATTCAGTTTTTATTAAGCAAAGCACGGCGGCTGTGGCTGCCACCTGGTTGGCGTTTGAATTAGACCCTACCAAAACTTTGTTTTATCGTCAAAGCCGCGTTCCGCAAGTTACAGAGTTAACCTGGTATTTAAATTGTTTCACGCCATTTCCAATGTTAGCCAACGCGCATTCTTTTAAGGATAGAAAAGATAGGCTGAGTGAAGTTAATGCCGGTATATTTATTTATCCGGTATTAATGGCCGCCGATATTTTATTGTACGATGCCAATCAGGTGCCGGTCGGCAAAGACCAAATGCAGCATTTAGAAATTACAGCAGATATTGCAAAAGCATTTAATAATAAAATGGGGAAGGAAATATTTGTTATCCCCGAAGGAGTAACACACGCTGAAGCAATGAATGTACCGGGAACAGACGGACAAAAAATGAGTAAGTCGTATAACAATTTCATAAATATTTTTTTACCGGAAAAAGAATTAAAAAAAGTAGTAATGAGTATTGTGAGCGACAGCAAAACTCTGGAAGATAAGAAAGACCCCGAGACAGATAATACATTTAAAATTTACAAACTGTTAGCCGGCAAAGAACAAGTTGAAACCATGCGCCAAAATTATTTAAAAGGCGGTTTTGGTTATGGGCATGCAAAAATGGCTTTATTAGAATTAATATTAGATAAATTCAAAGAACAACGCAATACTTTTAACCGTTTAATGTCTGGTCCGGAAATACTTGAAAAGGAATTATCTATTGGCGAGGCAAAAGCGAATAAAATGGCGAATGAAAAATTAAAACAAGTTCGAGGGGCTTTGGGATTTTAATCTCTTTGTAAAAACCCCCATATTACCTAGCCTTTTCACTAATTCGTTAAAGCAACATTTAGCAACCTGCCAATACAAATGTTGCATTTGCTTAAATAAGTTGTTTGACCCTCAATCTTTTAGCAGAATGCCACAAGTCTATATATTATAGCAACCACTGTTAATACGTTTTATTGAATTCGCCCTTTCCTTTGCAGAATGAATAGGGCAATTAGCATATTGAAATTGTACAGAGTTTTTTTAATTTTTATTTTCACTTGCGTAATTGCCGCCTCGCATGCTCAACAATCAACGGATTCACTTTTAAAAATAATAAAAAACACCCCTTCCGATACTATAAAATTGGCCTGGTTAAATGTACTTGGCCGCCGGTTTTTTAATGCCGACGATTATTTTAATGCCATTAAATACGGAGAGCAGTCGCTCAAGATCGCAAAAAAAATAAGTATCAATTGCGCTCCGGGTGCCAAAAACAGGATAAAATTTCACATGGCAAATTCGGAGAACCTTTTAGGAATGATCTATAATAAACAGGGAAACTTTGAAAAAGCGATTGAAATGCATAACAAGGCATTGGCATTAAGAACAGACATAGATCTAAAGGTAGAAATGGCCGGATCGCTCTGCAATATTTCAAATGTTTATATGCGTGAGGGAAATTATCCTAAAACCCTGGAGTATCTTTTTAATGCGCTTAAAATTATAGAGAAAGTAAATAAAGGAGCAGATGAGTACCACGCGAATATTTTAATGAACATTGCCAATGTGTACGTTAATCAGGATGAAATAAATAAAGCGCTGGGATATTATGAAAAATGTTTGATGCTAATTAAGAAAGTTGGAGATAAAAGGACTGAGGGAATTTGTCTGGGAAATATTGGTAACGCTTATTTTGCGAGAAAAAATTATTCAATTGCGCTTGAAAATTATTTTGCTTCGCTAAAAATTTCAGAAAACATTAAGGATAAAGCCGGCATAGCTTATAATCTTGGCGATATTGGCACAGTTTACGAAAAGCAAAAAAGCGAAAAGGACGCGCTCGAATATTATTTAAAGGCTTTGGCAATACGTGAGGAAATAAAAGACAAATATGACATTATAGCTTCCGTAAACCAAATTGGAGATTATTATTTTAGGCACAATAAAAATAAAGAAGCGCTGAATTATTTTTTACGAGGCTTAAGTATTTCGAAAGAAGTTGGTTCTTTAAGCTGTTTAAAAAATTCGCACAGTTACTTGAGCGAACTGTATCACGGACTGAAACAATTCGACAAAGAGCTTTATCATTACAAAGCTTTTACAAAAATTAAAGATAGTATTTACAATAAGGAAAACACAAAAAAAATGCTGCAGTCCCAGCTAAACTATGAATTTGATAAAAAAGAACACGCTACAAAGTTGGAACAGGATAAAAAGGACGCGTTGGCGAAAGAAGAGGCCGAAACACAAAAGTCGGTGCGAAACAGTCTGATCGGTGGATTTATTTTTATGATAATAATTGGAATAATAATATTAAAAGGATATCGCCAAAAACAAAAAGGCAATAAACTTTTAGAAATGAAAAATGTTTTTATTGAAGAACAGAATAAAATTATGCAAGATAAAAATAAGGATATAACCGACAGTATAATGTATGCCAAAAGAATTCAGCAGGCCATTTTACCTTCAGATAAGGCAGTAAAAAAATATTTACCGCAGTCGTTTATACTTTATAAACCAAAAGATATTGTTGCGGGAGATTTTTATTGGATGGAAATAATTACGCCGCAATCTGCAATTGGAAGCCGTCAATCGGGATTAACCGAAAGCAAGATCTTATTGGCCGCCGCGGACTGCACAGGGCACGGCGTTCCAGGCGCATTAGTTTCGGTGGTATGTTCAAACGCGCTCAATCGCGCAACACTTGAGTTTGGAATTACCGAGCCCGGAAAAGTATTAGACAAAACCCGCGAACTAGTGGCCGAAATATTTTCTAAAAGCGACGAGGAGATAAAGGACGGAATGGATATTTCGTTATGTTTAATTGAAGGCGACAAATTATTTTATTCCGGCGCAAATAATCCTATATGGATAATTAGAAATAATTGTTTAACAGAAAAGGAAGCTGTTTTGGAAAGCGAGATTAAAACAAAACAAAAAGCGATAAACAATGGATATTATAATGGAGCAATTGTAAAAGAAGAAAGCGGCGTAAAAATAGCTAAGGAAGCGGAGGTAATTGAATTAAAAAGTGATAAGCAACCAATTGGAATTTATTCCGGAAATGAAAAACCGTTTACCACACATGAGATTTGTCTGCAAAAGAACGACGTTGTTTATTTGTTCACGGATGGATTTGCCGATCAATTTGGCGGGCCCAAAGGAAAAAAGTTTAAATACAAATCCTTCCAAGAATTGCTTCTGAAAACATGTAATTTGCCAATGGCTGAACAGAAAAGCTATTTGAACCTCGCGTTCGAAAAATGGAAAGGCGGGCTTGAGCAAGTGGATGATGTTTTGGTAATGGGGATAAAGATATAGCACTCTGATTTAGTGACCCCACATAAGCAAAAAATAAAATAACAGCCATTAGTTTCGTGGACCAAATAAAAGGAAGAAAATGAAAATAAGTGGAGCCTACTCCAACCAGCTTTTATAATACTTTCCGTCGTCAATTCCCATTGCCGCTTCAGTTACCATTAATGGTTTAAACGTATCTATCATCACCGCGAGTTCTTGTGTATCCTTTTGCCCAATGCTGCGCTCCATAGCTCCCGGCGCGGGACCGTGCGGAATACCTTTTGGATGTAAAGTAATATGGCCTTGCTCAATATTATTGCGGCTCATAAAATCTCCGGCAACATAATATAACACCTCATCGCTATCAATATTACTGTGATTGTATGGCGCAGGAATTGACAAAGGATGATAATCATACACTCGCGGACAAAAACTGCAAACTACAAAAGTAGAGGTTTCAAATGTTTGATGCACCGGCGGTGGCTGATGTAAGCGCCCGGTAATTGGCTCAAAGTTGTGAATGGAAAATCCCCAGGGAAAATTGTAACCATCCCACCCAACAACATCAAAAGGATGCGTGGCATAAACCAATTCATGCATCATGCCCTCTTTTTTTATTTTAATAATAAAATCACCTTTTTCGTCGTGCGTTTCTAATTGGGTTGGTAATTTATAATCCCGCTCGCAAAAAGGAGAATGCTCTAACAATTGCCCTTGCGAATTTTTGTAACGCTTTGGCGTGTAATAAGGCGAATGACTTTCGCAAAACAATAAACGGTTGTCTGTAGTTTCAAAATGCATCTGGTATATCATTCCGCGCGGAATAATTAAATAATCGCCATATTCAAAATTAATATTGCCCATAAAGGTTTTTAAAGTTCCTTTACCTTTATGTATAAATAGTAATTCGTCTGCATCTGCATTTTTATAAAAGTACTCAGTTTGACTTTTTGTGGGTGCGGCTAAACCAATGGCACAATCGCTGTTTATTAATAATGTTTTACGGCTTTCTAAAAAATCGGCGGTTGGTTTTATTTCAAAGCCTTTTAACAACAAAGCTTTTATGTTTTTGTTAACGGCAATTTTGGGCTCAACCGAATAACTTTTTAAAATTTCTTTTACCTGGGTTGGCCTGTGAACGTGATAAAGCAACGAATCCATTCCCGAAAACCCTTCAGTGCCGAATAACTGTTCGTAAAAATGATCACCGTTCTTACTTTTAAAAATGGTATGTCTTTTAGGCGGAATGTCGCCCAGCTTATGGTAGATTGGCATAATACAAATTTAAACTAATTTAAAACCTAAAACACAAACATCATCAATTTGTTCAACATTTTTTTTCCATGAAAGATACTTGCTTTCTAACAATTGTTTGGAGTCGGCGGAACCATATATTGCAGCCACCCATTCCTTAAACAATTTAGTTGTAACCTTTTTGTTTTTCTCACCGCCAAACTGATCCGCAAACCCATCGGTTGAAAGCAAGATCAGATCTTCCGGCTGTACTATAATTTCGGTTTGTGCATAGCTTTGCGAAATAGAGGTATGCCCCGCAATGCCTGCTTTAGTGGGCTTTACATCCTTTTGCAAACCGGTTTTATCAAAGATCCACAGCGAGCGGTTGGCCCCGGCATAAACTAATTTTTTTGTTTTGGTATTTACTTTACACAAACAAATATCCAGCCCATCTTTAGAAAATCCGATCGCGTCCTGATTTAAATTGCTTTTTATTTTCAGATTTAGATGCCCTAAAATTTCGGAAGGCTCATGGCACTTATCCGAAATTTCGTTTAACTGTTGAATGCTTAACGCGCTCATAATTGCCCCCGGCACACCGTGACCGGTACAATCGGCAATGGCCACAAAAAATTCAAACTCGTTTATTTTTTTAAGCCAATAAAAATCGCCACTCACAATATCTTTTGGCATATAAATTAAAAAATGATCCGGTAAAAAAAAGTTTAAATCAACATTGGTCGGAAGTAAAGATTGCTGAATGTGTTTGGCGTAATTAATGGAAGCCGTTATTTCTTCGCTCTTTTCAGAGATCAATTTCTTTTGCGCTAAAATTTCTTTATTCGCTTTTTCTTTCGTACGAATTGCTTTTATTAAAAAAAGCGAGAAAATCACCACAACAAGCAATCCGATCACGGCTACCCAAATAAAAAACATTTGCCGGCGCAATTTGTTGTTTGTTTGTTCCTCAATATTTTGCTGATACAGATCGTCAATTTCTTTTTGTTTTGAAAGAGCTAAAGAGTCCTGCTGTTTTTCATATTTAAACTTTAATAGTTGAACGTCGGATAAATTGTTCTCTTTCAAATAATTTTTTTCGATGGAGAAACCTTGTGTAAATGCTTCCGCTGACTTTTGGTATTTTTTTAAATTAAAATATATGCCGGCAGACGCCGTAAAATAATCAACCTTTAAACCTTCCGCCGTTTCGTTGCTCCATTTAAGGCTTTCCGCCTCATTTAAATATTTTTCAGCTTCATTTGAATTTTTAAGGTTGAAATGTACGGTCGCTAGTTTCAGATCAACTAGTTTTAACCAGCTTTCGTCCCCTAATTTTTTTGTTGAAGTATAAAGCTCAGGACAAAGAACAGCGGCCTCTTTATATTTTTTCGCGTCCGATAAAAGTTCAACCAAATTAAAAAGCATATCGTTTTCATTTATCTTAAGATTATATTTTTTCGAGAAAACGAGACCTGCTCTGAAAACGCTATCGGCCGAAAACACATTGTTTTCTTTTTTATAGATCAATCCTAAATTATTATAAAGCTTGCCCATTCCATCATAATCTTTTGTAAGTTTAAGAAAGGGAAGTGATTTGTTCAGGTAGGTCTTGGCACTTTGCATATCCCCGATCTCAAGGTACAAGGACGAAATGTTGCCCATTAAACCGCCTAATCTTTCAGAATTAATTTTAGTCAAGATCCGTTCACAGGCAAGGTAATCACGTAAGGCTTTTGAATAATGCTGAAGCGAATAATGGCAGGCACCGCTATTCATTAAACTAACCGCTAAATTTCCTTTAAAATCATATTCTTTAGCCAATACACTTGCCGAATCAAAATAAGCGGTTGCCGTTTTGTACTTAGACTTATAATAATAATATTTACCAAGGTTGCTGTAAATGGCGTTCAAAACCATGGCAGATTTCTTTTCGTGGGATTTTACATAATGTTTAGCGATAAGTGAAAAAAATCCTGCGGAATCTTGCAGATATTTAGTGTCATTCAATTGACTTATTATGGCTGCGTTTTCTTTTTCCTGTTCGGGAGTTACTGAATAATTATTTTCGGATTGTGAAAATAAGACACCCGAATTTATATAAGTAAACAACAGGAACAACACGAAAAATTTAATTCTTAAAAACATGCGCGGATCGACCTTTAAAATAATTATTCTAAAGATAAATTATTTTTTAATATCTCCGCTAAATTAGGGCGCAGCCTGCTCTTATATACCGAAAGGCACTCAGGACCGTTCTTTACACGCCCTTTTCTCAGCGCCCGCTGTTCTTCAATAGGCAGCTCAGCGATCCTTACGCAATCGGGCGTGCAACAGCCTTTCATTTTTTCGGCACATTCGGCACATTGAATAAATAATAAATGACAATCGTCGTTCTTACAGTTT
>JANYBY010000431.1 GCA_025360565.1 Bacteroidota bacterium | reverse complement strand
GTTTTAACCAACTTCTTTTTTACAACCGGTGATTTTTTACCTGCTTTTTTAGCAGCTGGCTTCGCTTTTTTTACCAACTTTTTTTTAATAGGCTTTTTAGCAACCGCTTTTTTTACACTTTTTTTCTTAGTTACTTTTTTGGCCGCTTTTTTAATTACTTTTTTCTTTGCCATTTTATTTAATTTTTTTATTTGTTCTGGCTTTAGTGCCGTGGTGGTTTGGTTTATTTTTTTGGTAGTATTTACAATATTCTTTGAGCGGGCAAATTTCGCATTTTGGTTTTCTTGCAAGGCATGTATATCTTCCATGTAAAATAAGCCAGTGGTGCGCCCTTGGGATCAACGAATCAGGTATAAATTTAACCAATTGTTTTTCACATTGCAAAGGGTTTTTAGCGTTTAGCGTAAGTCCTAGCCGGTTGCTTACCCTAAAAACATGAGTATCAACCGCCATGGTGGGTTTATTAAATACAACCGAGGCAATTACGTTAGCGGTTTTTCGGCCAACACCGGGCAATTTAACCAGTTCATCCACATTGCCGGGTATTTTTCCCTTAAAGTCGTGTACAAGCATATTTGCCATGCCAACCAAGTGTTTTGCTTTATTGTTGGGATAACTAATACTCTTTATATACGTGAAAATAGTGTCGGAACTAGCCAGTGCCAATGCTTCGGCAGTGGGATAATCTTTAAATAATTTTGGAGTTGTTAAGTTTACCCGTTTATCTGTACACTGAGCACTTAAAATAACCGCTACCAAGAGTTCAAAAGGATTACGGTATTGCAATTCGGTTTCAGCAATGGGCACATTTTTTTCAAAGTACGCCAGCACTTTTTCGTATCTTTCTTCTCGGTTCATTATTATGTAAAATTATGTTTAAATTTCTTTTAATTCTTTAATTTTACACAAAATGCGTTTTTACCTTATACAAATCCCGTTAATTTTTGGCCTCATTTGTTTTGCCTGCCGGCCAAATGAGAGTTCGGATAAAAATAAAAACAACCATCAAAAGACATATAATAGCGATTCTCTTAAAAATCAATTCATAAAGGCCAATAAACAGATCATTCAAAAAGAAAATGATGAAATGGATCATTACGCCAAAAGTCACAAAATGCCTTTTATAGTAACCCGCGCGGGTATTAGATATTATGTTTACAAACCTTCGGAAAAAGGTGATAGTTTAAAAAGTGGCGGTATGGTAACAATGGATTATAAAGTAAGTTTATTAGATGGTACCGAATGTTATTCCTCACAAAAAGAAGGAAAAAAAACATTTATTGTTGGTGAAGAAAATATTGAAAGCGGGATCCATAAAGCCATGTTATTTTTGAAGCATGGCGATAAAGCAATTATTTTGATCCCCTCTTATTTGGCCCATGGTTTATTGGGTGATCTCAAAAAAATTCCCCCACAAATGCCGATCATTTATGATGTTGAAATTTACTGATCTTTTAAAATATTGCGGGATCTTTGTATTGATTCTCCTTTTTTATCAGGGATGCAAGCCTTCTAAAACCAAAAAAACGTTTTCATATGATCCTTCCGGTTATTGGTGGCAGTTGCTTAGTTTTAATACCGAAACCAATGCCTATAAACCAAACCAAACCGCGTGGATAAACGCCAATTTTAAAACCCAAAACGATTCCGTTTTTTACGACAGTGAACATGACCTCAGAGACCGTTTTTTTATAAAAATAGATTCGCTTGCAACGGATAATTGCCTCAAACACTTGATATCAAAGGCATCGGCAGGTGATAGTATTTGTGCGCTCATTAAAACAAACCTGTTCTTTAAACAGCAATTTAATACCGACGTTCCTTATTTTAGTAAGGGTGACAGCGTGGTAAAAATTAATTTAAAAATAAAAGGTATTTTAAATGCACAAGGATATAAAACAATAACGGAAAACATAATTAATAACGAAACCAAAGAAATAGAAACTTTTTTTGGCTCGGTTAAAGATTACGAAACAGCCCGCGATTCACTCGGTTTTTTTTGGGTTGAACGGCCTCCAGGAATAAATGCGGCTAAGGCCTCTTACGGAGATGTAGTAACCCTCAGTTACGAGGGCTCTTTTTTATCAGGGAGAATTGTTGATTCTTCCCCTCAAAATTTTCAAATTAATTATGGTACCCCCGACCAATTAATAAAAGGATTAAATTATGTTATAAGCAAGCTAAAAATGGGCCAAAATTCAAAAATTATATTACCTTCGCACCTCGCATTTGGCGAAAACGGAAGCAGCAACGGAAGCATTCCGCCTTACACCCCAATGCTCTATAAAATTAGAATTATTGATATTAAAAAAAACGTATCGAATTAAAAACAACAAATTAACAACAAAATGAAAAAATTTACTTTACTTTTCTCTACCGCAACAGCATTAGTAATGTTATTAGGCTCTTGCAAAGACAGCTCACCGTTTGAAGGTTATGTTAGGGCCGAAAACGGATTGTATTACAAATTTTTTGTACAAAACGAAAATGGTGTTAAGGGCATTGAAGGCGACCGTATGACCATACGTTATATTTTTACCAATCAAAAGAACGATTCGGTGTTAATGGATTCTAAACAGGGAAGCCAGGATGGTAGCGGTTTTGTTGAGATCGGTGTTCAAAAGCCAACGTTTAAAGGCAGCTTAGAGGATGGTTTATTAATGATGGCAAAAGGCGATAGCGCATCTTTTATTGTGCCTGCCGATTCTTTCTTTTTAAAAACCATGCGCATGAACGAATTGCCAAAACAATTTAAATCGGGCGATCATATTAAAGCGGTTTTAAAAGTAAAAGATATTAAGAGCAAGGCTGAAGTTGAACAATTGATGAAAAAACAACAGGCCGAAATGGAAGAGAAAGCGAAAGCGGCGAAAGAAAGTGAACAAGCTAATTTTGATAAATATATTGCCGATAATAAAATTACCGCCAAACCAACTGCAAGCGGTTTAATCTATGTTGAAACCAAAAAAGGAAGCGGCCCAAACCCAAAAGTTACTGATATAGTTAAAGTACATTATACCGGTAAATTATTAGACGGGAAAAAGTTTGACAGTTCGGTTGACAGAGGTGAGCCTGTTGAATTTCCTTTGAACAGAGTAATTCCGGGATGGACAGAAGGTGTGCAATTAATGAGAAAAGGCGGCAAATGTAATTTAATCATTCCATCCGCAATTGCTTATGGGCCTCAAGGGCAAAATGGCATTCCACCATACTCTCCATTAGTATTTGAAATTGAGTTAATTGATATTAAACCGGCGCCGCCTGAACAACAAGGTCCGCCACAAGGTCAGCAACAACAACAACAACAAGGCCATGAAGGACACCAACACTAATTTATTTGTATAAAAAAATAAAAAACGGTTAAACATTAAATTAAAAGGATATGAAAAAACTGATTTTATTAATAGCGGCCCTCACAACTCTTAATTACGGAGCTGTGGCGCAAACAAAAGAAAAAAAGAAAGAAAAAATTAAATTAAGCAAAATGGATAAAGAATTTTTAAGCAAACAAGCCGATGGTATTTATGCCAAATTTGAAACAAGCAAAGGATTAATTTACCTTGTTTTAGAATATAAAAGAACACCAATGACCGTAGGCAATTTTGTTGGACTTGCCGAAGGTGCAATAAAAAATACAGCTAAGGCTGAAGGTGTGCCTTTTTATGACGGGTTAAAATTTCACCGTGTTATTGGTGGATTTATGATCCAGGGCGGTTGCCCGCAAGGTACAGGCGGTGGCGACCCGGGATATAAATTTCCGGATGAATTTGACGATTCGTTAAGGCATAAAGGCCCCGGCATTTTAAGTATGGCTAACGCGGGCCCGGGCACTAACGGTTCTCAATTTTTTATTACACATGCCTCGCAGCCCCATTTGGACGGGAAGCACACGGTGTTTGGCCATGTAATTCAAGGTCAGGATGTGGTTGATAAAACAGTGCAAAACGACACGATTAAAAAACTAACTATTTTACGTAAAGGAAAAGATGCCGAAGCATTTAACGCGCCGCTTGTTTTTGAAACGGAAAAAACAAATTACGGAGCAAAATTAGCCGCCAAAGAAAAGGCTTCTGAAGATGCCAGAAAAGTGGCAGCGGAGGGTGCGCTTAAAGCATTTGCAAATGCAAAAACAACCGACTCAGGAATAAAATACCTTGTTGAAAAAGAAGGAACAGGCGCTACACCAACGGCTACTAGTAATGTAACAGTGCATTACACCGGTAAATTGGTTGATGGAAAAGTATTTGACAGCAGCGTACAACGCGGCACGCCTGCATCATTCGGGTTAAATCAGGTAATACCGGGTTGGACAGAAGGCTTACAATTAATGAAAGAAGGCGGAAAAAATACTTTTTACATCCCTTTCAAGTTGGCGTATGGTGAAGGCGGTTACCCTGGAGTAATACCACCAAAAAGCGATCTTATTTTTGAAGTTGAGCTTATTAAAGTTAATTAATAAAATAAATAGGAGTTAATAGATTTAAAACGAGGAGAATTCTCCTCGTTTTTTTTTCATATATTTATAAAGCAAGGATAGAAAACGGAATTACTTTTTACAAAAAAGTTTCTTGCAGCCCTTGTGTGCACACACATTTAATTCCGCCGTGCAAAGGCGATAACAAATGCATGAAACAAATTAGTGAAACTGAGGTGGGCGAAGCGTTGGATAAGTGTATCGCTTCGACGAACTACGTCCAGATGTAATTTCCATACATCTAATTTAGTGAAAATTTCTCAGGAAAAAAACTCGTGAAGTTTGTTCACTTTATGATCCTGGATACGGTTAAGAACATCGCTGAGCCATGATTCAGG
>JANYBY010000429.1 GCA_025360565.1 Bacteroidota bacterium | reverse complement strand
GCCGCATTAAATAACAAACGGCCGCGATAATTATTGCAACGGAGTATTGACTGTAAAATTGGGTGGTTGCCAGAGCCACTAAAGAAATAACGGCTAAAGATTGGGTAGTTGGAATTGCTACCTTGTAACCAATTTTGTTTTTTATTTTTGGAACCAACATGGCGCCATAAGCAACCAATATTGCGGCAACGGAGCTGAGTACCGAAAATCCGCCCTTACCCAAATGATGGATCTTATCAAAAAATAAACTGATGAAAGGAATGGTTAATCCCGCGCCGGTTGCAATTATCAGGGTAGGTATTAAGGCTTTTAAAATTAATTTCCAGTCGTTAGTTTGTTTACCACTTGTTGGTTTTTCTCCATCGGTTGAGATCTCGCTGAAGTTTTTAACTCTGTAAAGAAAAAATAATCCGCCAAAACCAAGAATAGAAAACAACATCAATATAAATTGTTCATTAAATAAATGAGGATCGATCCAATCTAAAACCGCGATAATAATTCCGCTAACAATGCCACCAAAACTCCAGGTACTGTAGCTTAACGCGATGCCCGCGGTGTGATTGGTTTTAACTGAATTGCGTAAAATGAACGGAGAAATTGGTATTTGCATAAAAGTGAAAGAAGCTCCCCAAAGTAACAAAGAAATTAATGTAAGCGCTTTTAATTTGAAAGCGATGGATAGAACAATGGCAATACCAAAGAAAGGCACACAAACATTAGATAAATAGAACAAGAAAAATAATTTTTTGCCTTTAATAAATTTACCAAGCGGTAAGGCCAGAATAAAAACGCCAAGAAAACGGAATGTAATAAAAAGCGCGATATCTTCATCCGTAAAGCCTTGCCTAGTCATGTACAACGGAAGAATATTCATGAAGGTGGCATTCACCATTTGTATAAAGAACTCCGAAATGATCACGTTCATTACCGGCCTTTCAATTTTTTTGTAATCGTTTATGAAGCCCAAAAAATTACCCATGCGAAATGATAATATCAATGTAAGCCTTAATTTTTTCAAACGCGTTCGGTTCAAACTCTTCAAAGTCATCCTGATTTTTAAACCAGGTAATTTGCCGTTTGGCGTAATTGCGGGTATGTTGTTTTATTTTGGAAACAGCGGTATTTAAGTTATAACTTCCATCCAAAAAAGCGAAAAGCTCCTTGTAGCCTACTGTTTTCAATGCATTCAGGCCTTTAAGGTTTTGCTGTTGTTTTACTTCTTCCAATAATCCCTGCGTCATCATTTCATCCACTCGCGAATTTATTTTTTCATATAAAAGTTCTCTTTCGGTGCTCAGCAGAATTTTTATGGCGGTAAAATTTCGTTTTGTTTTTGGCCTGTTTAAAAAAGAAGAGTAAGGCATACCAGTGTGAATGCAAACTTCCAGAGCTCTTACCATTCGTTGCGGATTATTAAGATCAACCGAATTATAATACGCCTCATCCAGTTCTTTCAATTTAGTTTGTAAAAAAATAATTCCCGATTTTTTAAATTCTTCGTTTAAATTTTCTCGAACTTCATCCGGCACCTCAATAAAATCATCAACTCCGTTCAAAACCGCGTTTATGTAAAGCCCCGAGCCACCGACCAGAATTACAATATCTTTTTCAGAAAACAAACGGTTCAATGTTTCAAGCGCGTCTTTTTCAAAATGACCGGCACCGTATAATTCGGTAACACTTTTTGTATTTATAAAATGATGTTTTACCTCGCTTAATTGTGTTGCATCCGGTTTTGCCGTGCCAATAGTTAACTCCTTGTAAAATTGCCGCGAATCGGCTGATAATATTTCCGTTCCATAGTGTTTTGCAAGGTCGATGCTAAGCTTGGTTTTGCCAATTGCCGTAGGTCCTGCAATTACTACCAGATATTTGGCTTGGGATGAAATAATACCGTAAAATTAAGGGCATTTTACCTAAGGAACTAATTATTCAAAACAGGTTGTGAACAACTCTTTTTTAAAAGTAGTTTGTATGCAGAATTACCTTTTACTTTTATAATAATGCACAAGCCCTTTCAAAGTTTGATTTTTGCGATTATCCTCTTTTTTGCAATGGGATCATTGTGCAGTTTTTTTCCCGAAAAGGGTATACACATTAGTGATAAGTTAACGCTTCAATTTCCCACTTTAGCGTCTGTTTTTAATTCAAAGCCGAAGAAAACGGATATTTCTAAAATTTTAGAGGCAGCTGATAGGGCTGATACAGCAAAAGTTGTAGACTCAATGGCAATAAAAAAGGACGGAAAAGACACTTCAAAAAAATTAATTACGGGATTGCAATACACCAATAAAGCCTGTTTGGTTAATTTTTTTGACGCCTTATCGCTTTTAAAAACAGATCCACGATCCATTCGTGTTTTGCATTATGGGGATAGCCAAATTGAGGGCGACAGAATTACCGATTACCTGCGCATGAAGCTGCAAGGGCAGTTTGGTGGCTTTGGGCCGGGATTGATGTCACTGATGCCAATTTCACCAACCATTACAAACAAAATTACCTGGGGCGACGGGTGGGACAGATATAACACATTCACAATGAAAGATAAACGCGTAAACCATAGTAATTACGGGGTTCTGGGAGGCTTTTGCCGATTTACTACCTATAAAAAGATCACTGATACCAGCGCGGACATATCGTCAACTATAAAAATTACAACTACAAAATTGGGAGGTGCCAATTCAACAAAATACAAAAAGGTGAAATTATTTTATGGTGGCGCGCAAACCAAAACATGGTGCGAATTTTATGATGGTCCTGCCCTGAGCGGTGCCGATAGCCTTGAAGCCGGGGGATATTTAAAAATGAAAGAATACAATGTTGGCATTGGTTCTTTAAGTCACGAATTTAAATTTAAAGGAAAAGATAGTCCCGATTTTTACGCCGTATCACTCGAAAGCGAAACCGGGGTAATGGTTGATAATATTGCTCTACGTGGAAGCAGCGGTACTTTTTATCACCAGATAAATTCGGCGCAGTTAAAACAATTTTACGATTACTTCAACGTAAAATTAATTATACTCCAATTTGGAGGCAACGCACTTCCTTCTATTAAAGACGCAACAATGGCCGTGAATTACGCCGGCTATTTACGCGGACAAATTTCAATTGTAAAAAAACTGGCGCCACAAGCAAGTATTATTTTTATTGGCCCTGCAGATATGAGCGTAAAAGAAGGAACGGAATACGTAACCCATCCGCAATTGGAAAATACCAGAGACGCGATCAAAAAAGCGGTATTGGAAAGTGGCTGCGCTTTTTTTGATATGTATGATTGTATGGGTGGTAAAAACAGTATGCCCAGCTGGGTTGATGAAAAGTTGGCTGCAACAGATTATATTCATTTTAGTCCGCAAGGTGCCCGAAAAATTGCTACGCTTTGTTATTCGGCAATTATTAACGAATACAATTCTTATTTAAAAACTAAAAAATAATGAGGATACTGATCATATTGTTTTTTTTAACCTCATTAAATGTATCTGCGCAGGAAGTTTCAAAATATCCTTTTATTGATTACAATTTTAATCACTTAAATTTTTCAAAGGATAGTTCTATGTTTATGCGTTTTTATCAAAGATTAGATTCTTTTAACCATAAAATAAAGAAACAGATAGTTATTGCTCATATTGGCGGATCGCACGTTCAGGGAGGCACTTGGAGCAATACGTTCTTAGGCAGTTTACAAAACGAATTTAAACCGGCCGGTGGCGGGTATTTTGTTTTTCCTTACAAATTGGCTAAAACTAACGGTTTGCCTTATGCCGGATCGTATTCAAATGGTGTATGGAAAAAATGCCGTTGTGTTGGGAAAGAATTCTGTTTGCCTTTGGGCATGTGTGGTATGAGTATTACGAGTAACGACTCTAACAATTTTTTCGGAGTGGCTTTAACGAACAGGTCGTTAATAAAGGGATTTAACTCTGTAAAAGTATATCATAATTTTAACGCGAGTTTTGAGTTTACGCTTCGGGCAAAAGACAGCCTCCAAGCCGTTAGAATTGATAGGAAAGAATTGGGTTATACACAGTTTGATATCGAAAAAATAGTTGATTCGCTTTCGTTTGATCTTGTGAGGAAGGATACTATTCAGAAAGATTTTATTATGTATGGCTTTGGGCTTGAATCGAATCTTGCCAACGGTTTTTACCTGGCAGCCCTTGGTGCTAATGGCGCTAACAGTTCTTCTTTTTTACGCTGCACGCATTTTGTAGACCAATTAAGTACGATAAAACCAGATCTTGTAATTATTTCGTTGGGCGTAAATGATGCGCAATCAAAAGGTTTTGAAAAGGAAGAATACATTGAGCATTACGATAGTTTAATTATGAAAGTGCGCGAGGCAAATCCCGAAGCTGCTATTTTATTAACCACTACAACCGATAATTATATTAGAAGAAGAACAGCCAATAAAAGAACGGTGATCGCAAAAGACGCGATGTTTGACTTGATGCAAAAACACAATGTTGCAGTGTGGGATCTGTACTCGTTAATGGGTGGGTTTAAATCAATGACCAAATGGGCTAAGGCGGGGCTTGCCGGAAGGGATAAAGTACACTTTTCGCCGAAGGGATACACCATGCTTGGTAATTTTATGGGCGAAGCCGTACTCAAATCGTATTACAATAACTTTAAAAAATAAGGTCATAGAATTATTAAAACAAATAACAGCATACTCTCAAGACAAACCATTGCTGTTTACGCATTTGTTCTTCTGGGCTTTTTTTTTGCTGGTACTTTTTGGGTATTCATTCGTTTATAAAAAAAGTAAGTCGCGAACAATTTATTTATTGGCCGTTAGTTTGTTCTTTTATTTTAAAACAAGCGGTGTTTTTGTATTGTTGCTTTTGTTCACCATTTTAAGTGATTATTATTGGGGGAAAAGGATCGATAAAGAGAATAGGGAAGCAGGGGAAGGATCTGAAAAAAGAAAAAAAATATTTTTAACTATAAGTGTTTTACTTAATTTAAGTTTACTCTGTTATTTTAAGTACTCGTATTTTTTTCATGAAAGCACGAACCAGATCTTGGGCACCGACAAAAATTTCTTTAATCACTTTACCCATTTTTCAAATACTTTTTTCGGTACCGAGTTCAGGGTCGATAAATTATTGCTTCCGGTGGGGGTTTCGTTCTTTACTTTTCAATCTTTATCTTATACAATTGATCTGTATCGCGCAAAAACACAATCCGTTAAATCGGTTTTTGATTATGGATTTTTTGTTTGTTTTTTTCCGCATTTAGTTGCAGGTCCAATTGTAAAGGCGCACGATTTTATTCACCAAATTTATGAGCCATACAAATTAAGTAAACAAGAATTTGGAATCGCGTTATTTTGGATCTTGAATGGCTTTGGAAAAAAAATTGTGGCCGATTATATTGCCATGAATTATATCGACAGGATCTTTCACAATCCCAATTATTACAGTGGAGTAGAGGTCATCATCGGCATTTTTGGTTATTCGCTTCAGATCTACATGGATTTTAGCGGTTATACCGATATTGCCATTGGCCTTGCGTTGATTTTAGGTTACCGATTAAAAACAAATTTTAATTCGCCTTATAAAGCAACAAGCACCAGTGAGTTTTGGAAACGATGGCACATTTCGCTTTCAAGCTGGCTGCAGGAATATTTATATTTCCCGCTCGGCGGAAATAAAAAAGGAACCATTGGCTCGTATATTGCAATTGCCGTTATTGCTTTGTTCATGGTTTTGTTAAGCGGAAAAATTTGGCTGTTATATGTGTTGATAGCGCTTGCTGTTTTGCTCATATTAATTGCGCGTTTTATTCCAACAGTAAAACAAAATATAAATACAAATATCAATATTATGGTAACCATGTTGCTTGGCGGCCTTTGGCATGGCAGCAGTTGGCTGTTTTTAATTTGGGGCGGATTGAATGGTTTGGGATTGATCATACATAAATTCTGGAAAAAAATATCGCCATTCAAAGATGAAAATAATTTGGGCGTTAAGTTCGGACTCATGATCTTTACTTTAAGCTTCATTAGTTTTACGCGGATTTTTTTCAGGAGCGCTGATATGGAAACTGTAAACATGATCTTTTATCGCATTGGGCATTTTTTTGGGATAGATCAATTATGGCAAATAATTATTGGGTATAAATTTGTGTTTTCAATAATTCTTATAGGTTATTTAATTCATTGGATCCCCGAAAACATTAAAGTTAAATACCGGTATTGGTTCGCTTCACAATCCTATGTTGTTATGGGAGTAATTTTTCTGGTTACCATTTTTGCTATTTATCAGTTGATGAGCGGGGAGATGCAGCCGTTTATTTATTTTCAGTTTTAAATGATACTACATTATAATAAGAAAGAATCCTGTATTTTATGAGATCAGAATAATACAGTCGAATTTCATCGATAATATTCGTTATTTATCGAAGCCAAAGTGCTTTTTTGAGTATCTAAATCGATTTTTCCGTATATTTGATTTGATTATATTTATGAGAAAATTTATCCTCGGCATTATAGTTTGTTTTTTGAGTAGTTTTCTTCCTGCGCAAAACCTTGTGCTTGATGGAAGTATTTCTAATTCCGCTGTTAACTGGAATGGGCAAGAGGCACCTTTTACTGCCGGAACTTTTGAAAACTCTTATTTAGCTGCAGGTTGTAATTTGAATTATGTTATGGAAGTAGATAATGCTTCTACCCCAACACAAACCGTTAACGGGTTTAGCAGCGGTACTCAGTATGTTTTGACTTTTAGATGCGCCTATAGAACCACATGTGCGCCCTCAAACAACCCCACTAATTTACAAATTATTTTTACCGACGCACCGGGGGTGTTAACATATAATCTTGCAATACCAAACACACAAAATGTTTTAACAGCTTTTTCGTTTACCTTTACTAACAATGCTTCCGCTACCCACACATTACAACTTACAAGCCCGGGTAATGTAAACAGTTGCGGAACAATTATAGACGATATATCTATTGTACCACTTGCATCTCCCGGTGGCGTTGGCACCGGAAATTTAAGTCTCTGGTTAAAAGCTTCAACAATAAATATCGCTGATAACACAAATGTTTATGGATGGATTTCTCAAGGAATAAGTGTTGTGCCATTAACGCCTCCTTGCGCCACGGCTCCGGTATATAAAACCGGCTTAGCAAGCATTGCAAATAATTTAATAGCTAATTATAATCCTTACTTAACATTTAATGGAGCAAGCCAATACTTACAATACATAACAACTCATGTAAACTTAATGGATATTTCGGGTGCGGGCGAGGGCGGCAGTTTTTTTTCTGTTTATGAAGGCGGAAGTAATGCCACAATGCCATTTGCTCATCAAAGTACGAATAGTAGCAGAATACTTGGCAAAACAAATGAATTGGTTTATGCCAGTGGCGCGGGGGTAGGCACCAGTAACGATATACCCATTGCAAAAAGCACAAGAGTTAATCTTATTTCAAGTAAGGGGTCAAGTACTCTAGTATCAATGACCGATATAAATGGACTGAATCAAAACCCAAATAGCGGTTCGGCAGATGTTGATTTTATAACTGTTGGGGTAAGAAGAAACAATGCTGCGGTTTATAGTCAGTTTTTTGATGGAGCCCTAAGTGAAATAATGACATTTAATACTGTACTTACAAATACACAGGCGCATCAGGTAAGAACTTATCTTGCCTCCAAGTATGGAGTTACTTTAACCGATAACATTAACACTGTGGGTTTGGATGAAAGAACCTACCTTGCTTCTGATGGAGCAACTGTTCTTTGGAATTATCCAGCTAATACACTTTATCATAATAACCTTACAGTAATAGGAAGGGACGATGCAACTGCATTAACTCAACTTAAATCAATTAGCACTGATGCCGATGCGGGTTCTAATACCGGCAATGCCATGTTAATGGTTGATAATGGAGTTGCTATTACTTCAAATAAATCATTTTTTGCAACGGGTCATAATGGAATAACGATACCAAGTGGAGCAAACTTTGTGGATGTACCGCCCGGAATTCAATCCAGGTTATTAAGGGTTTGGAAGTTTCAAAAAACGGGGGCAGGAATTGCAAATTCAGTAACGGTACGTTTTGATATGACCGGCTTTGTGCCTTTAACCGGAAGTGATTTAAGATTGTTGGTGAGTAACTCTGCTGTTTTTGCAGGCGCATCAATTATTGCCGGTGCATATGCCGCACCATATTTTACAGCAACACTTCCTACAACCGGCGGCGTATTTTATACGGTAGCTTCAATTAATGCTACGGCAACTCCATTACCGATCACTTTGATCAGTTTTGCCGCGCAGTCGCAAAATGATAACATTGAATTAAATTGGTCAACAGCATCCGAATTGAACAGCAGTTTATTTACGGTTCAAAGTTCTATTGATGGAATTAATTTTACCGATAAAGGTACCGTAAAAGCTAAAGGTAATTCCAAAGTAAAAATAGATTATTCTTTTACCGATACAAATCCTTCAAATGGAATTTCATATTATAGATTAAAACTTACTAACCTGGACGGATCAACTGAAAATTTTAATATAGTAAGTGTTGATCTGGAAAAAGGAAAAAATAATACTGTTTTTTCTTTATTTCCAAATCCTAATAAAGGTCAGTTTATTCTTGATTTTAATGGTATAGAAAATAATCATGAAGTAAAGATCGTAATTACAAATGACAAAGGAGATCAGGTTTTTAACGACATTTTTTACTCTCAATCAATTCAACATAACCAAGTGCAGGTCAATTTGAAGGATAAGGTTTCAATAGGCACGTATTATTGTTCCATTACATCTGAAGGAATAAAACAGATCATAAAAGTAATTGTAAACTGATTTAATTATTAGTTATCAAATTAAAATTTACCGGTTCATTTTAAACACAGAGGGGGGCTGGTTAACTACATTTTTAATAGCCCTGAAGGATCACCATGTTCAGGCCAAATATTGCTCTACCAAGAGGCTTAAAATTAAATGCAATTAACAATAAAAATAAAATTTTTCCAAACCCGGCAACTGATGAATTAAAAATAGAAAATTAGAGAAAGCACAAGTTTTTTTTATGATCGCGGCAAAGTAAGATCAATCGATATTAGCCAAATAAGTATAAAAATTAATATTAACTATTTAAGTGCCGGTGTTTACTTTATGGTAATGTTAAGTGGGGAAACCGCATTGCCGTATAATTGATAAACTGATCAGGCCTAAATAATGAAGCTAAAAACAAAATAGAGTACAATAAGTGTAGCCAAAATAAACAATCCGAGAAACACCCAATTAATTATAAAGCAAACTTTAGCCTCACTTAAACCGGTGTACTTATCTGCGATCTCTTTACGCATTAATTTCTTTTTGGCTTCTGACGCCATAGACACTGCGGTTACGGAAAAGAGGAGGGCTAGTAAACCAAATCCGGGAATGATAATGCTAAGAAGTAGGCACGCCCCTAGCGCGATCGTAAAAATAACCGAGGCAAGTGCCAGCGGATGCATTTGTAATTTGGCGTTCGGATTATTTTTTTTAACCTCGGCCGGATCTTTAACAAAAGTTTCCGATTGACCGTTAGCATATTTAATAAACGCAATGTCATTTTTATTAACGATCATCATTGGCCCGTCAATATTATCGCAGCGCTTATATTTAATTTGTGTTTCGTTGATCTCAAGCACTTTCCCTTTTAGTTCATTTCCGTTCCTAAACGAAATAAGGTCTCCGCAACTATCTTTTTTTTCGCTGAAAAAATTGCGATGAAGGTTTAAAAGATCTGCATCAGGTGTTTTATTATTTGAAGATGCAAAAATTTCGGGACGATGGGGTGGTTGGGCAACAACAACTTCATCGGCCACTTCGGCCTCTTTTTTAATTGAATTTTTTTGCTCTTTTACCTGATGAATGGTTTCCTTCTTTTTTTTAGCAAAAGCCCATTCAATATGATAACCCGACATGTATGCACGTTTTTTAACCGAACAGGATGCTGTAAGCATTACTGCGGCTAAGAGGACGTAAAACGTTTTTTTTATTAATTAGGGTTCACTCAAAAAGTAGAG
>JANYBY010000389.1 GCA_025360565.1 Bacteroidota bacterium | reverse complement strand
ACCAATCTTTTTTTTGCCATTACAAGTTCTCTTTTACAAACTTTAAAATTTTTGTGTAAATATGTAAACGGGTGAGCCCGCCGCTGATGCCGTGATTTTTATTCGGGTAGATCATCAGATCAAAAGGAATATTATTTTTAACCATGGCTGCTGCCATTTCCATACTGTTTTGCACATGCACATTATCATCGGAGCTTCCATGGATCAATAAAAATTTTCCTTTAATTTTTTGCGTAAAATTTACGGGTGAATTATCTTCGTAACCGCTTTTATTATCTTTTGGTTTGCGCATAAAACGTTCGGTGTAAATATTGTCGTAATATTTCCAATTGGTTACCGGTGCTACTGCAACGGCGGCTTTAATAACGTCGGCTCCTTTTGTGATCATGAGCGAAGCCATATAACCACCGTAACTCCATCCCTGAAAACCAATGCGCGCTTTATCAACGTATGGTAAGCTGCCAATGTATTTCGCGGTTTCAATTTGATCCATGGTTTCCAGTTTTCCTAATTGTAAATAGGTGCTGTGCTTAAATTCGCGGCCTCGCCCAAAAGTTCCGCGGTTATCAACGCAAACAACCATATAACCTTCCTGATTCAAAAGGCTGTGCCACATAAATTCAAATCCGTCCCAGGTATTATTTACTTCGTTAGCACCCGGACCGCCGTAAGCATACATATATACAGGATATTTTTTTGTGGAATCAAAATTTTGCGGCTTCATCATAAATCCGTTCAATTCAACGCCTTCGGACGTTTTAAATTTAAAAAATTCTCTCTTAGATAAATTATAACCTTTTAATTTTTCTTTAAGTGCCGAATTATCTTCGAGTGTTTTTATTAATTTTCCATCGGCGCTGTGTAATTCATAAACATTTGGCGTATTGGCATCACTGTAATTGGAAATATAATATTTGTAACCGTTGGTAAAATCAAAATCGGTAAAGCCTTCTTTGTTTGATAAACGTTTTTTATCAGTGCCGTTTAACTTAATGCTATACACATCACGATTAATAACTCCGCTTTCGGTTGAACGAAAATACAGAGTGTTTTTGCTCTCATCAAAACCTTTAAATTCTGTAATATCCCAATTACCTTTGGTGATCTGGTTGATCAGTTTGCCGGTAATATCATAATAATACAAGTGATTAAAATTATCCTTTTCGCTCGAAATGATAAAACCTTTGTTACCCACAAAGATGAGGTCGTCGGTAACATCCACATACGTTTTACTTTCGTCGGTATACGCAACAATACTTTTTCCGCTTAACACATCGGTAAATAATAACTCCAGTTTATTTTGCAATCTGTTTAAACGCTGAATGCTTAATACAAGCGGGTTATTGGTGAATTGAATTCGCGGAATATAATTATCAATGTAATTTCCAATATCTGCCTTAATTGTTTTTTTTGAAACGTCGTCGTAAATATGAACAGTAACATCCGAATTATCTTCGCCGGCTTTTGGATATTTAAAAGTGGTTTTGCCCGGATATAATTCACCGTTATACGTTTCCATGGTATAATCGTGCACTTTGGTCTCGTCAAATCTTGAAAAGGCCAGATATTGGCTGTTGCTGCTCCAGTCAAAATAATCAGCTTTGCTAAATTCTTCTTCATAAACCCAATCGGCCCAGCCGTTCTTTATTTTATTTAATTCTCCGTCAAACGTAATAGTGGCTTCTAAATTTGTGAGCAGATTTTTTATGTAAATATTATTTTCGCGCACAAAAGCGATCTTGGTGCCATCGGGCGAAAAAAGCGGAAACATTTGTTTTCCGGCTTCGCATAGTGCAATTGTTTTTTTTGTGGCAATATCGTAAATAAAATAATTTGCTTTGGGCGAGCGGCGGTAAATATGTTCTGTGCCTTCTGAAAGGATGAGTTTATCTTCGTTCGGACTAAAACGATATGTGCTGATGTCAATTGGGTTCCCATTAAATTTTACATCGTCGGAATTTACAAGATCGGCAATTTTTTTTCCGGTTTTGATCTCGTATTTACAAAGCATTTTTTTTGCGCCAACTTCTTCAATGTCCACATAATTTAATCCATCATTCATCACATTAAATCCATCGGCCGATTTGGCGTAAAAGGAATATTTTACCCAAAGATCTTCAAGTGTAATTTTTTGCTGCCCGAAAAAAAATGTTGGCGCAATGATCAATAAGACTATGAATTTCCGCATGTTAAAAACTTTTAATGGGTGTGAATTTAAACCAAATTATCCAGTACGCAAAGCCTTGTGAATAACAGTGAAGCATTAATGAAAACTTTTATTAAATCCCCCATTTAACGTTAGTTCAAAATGAATATCTAAGCTATAGAACCCTGCATGAATTTTCAGAAAAATTCCTTTAATTGATACAAGTGTTGTATTTGGTGGATGTCTTTTTTATCGGTTCTGTCGGTTAACCAAATGGCTTTCCATCCCGCGCCAAGGGCACCTTCAATATCGCTTTCCAAACTATCTCCTATCATCACGCATTCTTCTTTGTTACAATTGGCAAGTTTTTCGGCCAGGCGAAAAATTTTTGGATTTGGTTTGGTAAGGTTATGCTCTTCGCTGATGATAATGTTTTTAAAATAATTTTTTAAACCGGTGTTGTGCATTTTAATATGCTGAATTTCTTTAAAGCCGTTTGTAATAATATGTAAATGATAATTTGGTTTCAGGTGATCTAAAACTTCCAAACAGCCATTCTTTAAATGTTTGCCATGCGGAGCGCGCGAAAGATATTGTTCGGTAATTTCCAAGTTCTCCTCATAATTATCATACGCAAATTTTTTAAATGTTTCGTGAAAACGGTTGTTGCGTAAATACTGTTTATTAATTTGTTGTTTATAATAGCGACTCCAAAACGCGAGGTTCGTTTCTTTGTAGGCAGAATGAAACGCGTTGTAATCGGTTTTTAATTTTTGGCTTAAATTATATTCGGTAAATAATTGCTCAAGCACAATGCCCGAATTTTTTTCAAAATCCCAAAGTGTATCATCAAGATCGAAGAAGATATGTTTTACACCCTTATACATTTATGAAGTACGAATTTTAGATCTACGAATTTGAATTGCTACGAATTACGAATTAATACGAATGTACGAATTTGGATGAGGTTGAGCCCCTTATCCATCTCGTCTCAATACCCAATACTCTGTACTCAATACTCATTGTCAAAAAAGCCATCCTTTTAACTGATCGTAAAATAAATAATAAATAAAATAAAATACCACGCTTGTGGCCATAACCGTTACGCTCATGTAGGCGATCACTTTCGATTTCTTTTTATAAAATCGTTCTCCCAAAAAAGCGCCAAGAGGAATAGATAAAATAATGGGCGCTAAAATAGCTATGCCGGTTAAACCAAACCTGTTTTTTATGCGAATAATTCGCCGATTGCTTTTTGTAAAATGCGGTTTTTTTACCTGCGTAAATTTTTTGTGTTTATAATTATTCCACCATTTTAACAGTGATGCGCTTAAGTAAACATAAAAAATAGCGCCGCCAATACCGCCAATACAACTAACAATAAACACCTTTATAAAATTAAATTTAAACAAAATAACAGCGGCAGGCATACCCAACTTGCTAAAGAAGAAGGAGCAGAACAAGATGACTGTTAAAATTTTAAGAAACTCGGCCATTTATTCAATAAAATTAAGCATTCAAACCTAGTATTGGTACATTAATCGACGCTAAAAAACGTTATATCTACTTATTGGGTTTTAGATTGGTATATTAATTAATTTGGTTAACTTTGACGCCCAGCTAACAAAACTAAAATTTACTTATGTCGACACAAACAGTAAATGCACCTCAGGCACACGATAGTATGTTTGAAGCTGTATTGGCCCGATTAGATGTGGCCGCCAAATTAATGAACCTTAGTGAAGAAGTAACTAAGGTTTTACGTAACCCCAAAAAAGAAGTTAAAGTAAGTTTACCTGTTGTAATGGATAACGGTAAAATTGAGGTTTTTGAAGGTTATCGCACCGTGCACAGTACTCACCTTGGCCCAAGTAAAGGCGGTATTCGTTATGCTTTAGATGTTAATGCGGACGAAGTGAAAGCCCTTGCTGCTTGGATGAGTTTTAAGTGCGCTGTTGCAAATTTGCCATACGGTGGTGCAAAAGGTGGCATTAAGTGCGACCCGCGGGCAATGAGTGTTGGCGAATTGGAAAGATTAAGCCGTGCTTATGCCAAAGCAATGAAAGATGTTTTTGGCGTAAACCGCGATATTCCGGCTCCAGATATGGGTACAAGTGGCCGCGAAATGGCGTGGATCTTAGATGAATTTAATAAAGTTACAGGAGATGATTCTCCGGGTGTTATTACAGGTAAACCAATTGCAATTGGCGGCTCATTAGGCAGAGATGCTGCAACCGGTCGTGGTGTAATGGTTAACACCTTAGCTGCTCTTAAAAAAATGAACCTAAAACCGACTGATGTTTGCGCTGTGGTGCAAGGCTTTGGTAATGTTGGTTCGCACGCTGCTCGTTTATTATCTGAAAAAGGAATTAAAATTGTGGGTATCGGCGATCATACGGCTTCTTTTTATAACGAAAAAGGAATAAATATTAAGGATGCGCTCGATTTTTCGGCAAAAAATAAAGGCACTTTAAAGGGCTTTACCGGCGCAACCGAAATTGCACATGATCAGTTATTACTTTGTAAATGCGATGTTTTGGTTCCGGCAGCTTTACAAAATGTTATAACCGAAGAGTATGCTTCAAAAATTCAGGCAAAACTAATTGTTGAAGGCGCAAACGGACCAACCATGCCGGAAGCAGACCATATTATTAACGAGAAAAAAATTATTTGCGTTCCCGATATTTTAGCCAACAGCGGCGGTGTTACCGTAAGTTATTTTGAGTGGGTTCAAAATAAGGCGGGGTATTACTGGTCCGAAGAAGAGGTAAATACAAAGCACGATATTAAAATGGAACTGGCTTTTGAAAATGTTTGGAACAATGCAACCACTTTTAAAACCAGCATGCGCATTGGGGCTTATATTTCGGCTTTACAAAGAATTGAGCAAGGCGTTAAGCTAAAAGGCTCTTATTAATTGTTAATTAATTAATTTTCAAACAGTTAAACTTTAATAAAATTATGGTTTAGCTGTTTTTTTTGTTTAAAATAATTTTTAGATTTGTTATTAGCATTTTAACAATTTAACATTTAAAAAACGTTGATACCTGTTTACATAACCTTAGCTTATTTAATCGGCTCCATTCCCACTGCGGTTTGGATAGGTAAACGATTTTATGGCATTGATGTTCGCGAATTTGGTTCAGGAAACGCAGGGGCTACAAATACTTTTAGGGTTTTAGGCAAAGGCGCAGGCATTCCGGTACTAATTCTCGATATTTTAAAAGGAAGCGCCGGGGTATCTTTAGCTTATACCAGTATCTATTCGCCCGAAAGTTTTCAATTTACCAATTTACAGTTAGGTTTAGGGGTAGCGGTTTTGGTAGGCCATATTTTTCCGGTTTTTGCCGGGTTCAGAGGTGGTAAAGGGGTTGCCACCATTTTAGGCATTGTAATTTGCATTTTACCGGTTGCCACTTGTTTGGCGCTTTGTGTGTTTTTGATCACATTATTTTCAACCCGTATCGTTTCACTGTCATCAATGCTTGCAGGGATTTCTTTTCCCATTATTTTAAATTTATTTTTGGGTAGTCCGCTACCGATTTTAACCGCTTTCTCAATAGTTGTAGCGGTTCTTCTTGTTATCACCCATCGTAAAAACATTAAGCGTATGCTTAATAAACAAGAAAGCAAAATTGAACTGTTTGCCGCAAAAAGCAAATAATATTCCCTCCATTCTCAAACATTTATTTTATAACCATATAAGGGCATATTAGTTCATATAAGTAAGATCGCTCTTAAATGACCTTATATACCTAATATGTTTCAAAAAGTTATAAATTTTTTAGCAATATTTATGCGTGATTTTTCGTTTAAGGTATAGGGTTTGTTTAATTTTGAATAAAATGAAACCGCTTTTAGTTATTCTTATTTTAATCACTTCATCGGCTTTTTTTTCGCAAACGGTGGCGGTAGCAGATGACGATTATGTGAATGATAATGTTTTAAGGTACGACGATTATATTTATAAGCCTTCCATAAAAACAGTTCAAATTCACGAGTCGAGTTGGGATTATGCCGCGCCCATTATTAATTTAAACAGCGGCGAACAAATTGAATTAAGTTTTGACGATCTGGATTCGGATCAAAAAAGATACACCGTTACCTTTGTGCATTGCAATGCCGATTGGACACCGAGCGATTTGATGGTGAGCGAATATTTAAGCGGATACTTTGATCTGAATTTTATTAATTTTTCTTATTCAATGAATACGTTGCAAAAGTACACACACTATTCACTTTTATTTCCAACCCAAAGTTTAACTTTTACCAAAAGCGGAAATTATGTAGCTTATGTTTATGTGAATAATAAAAAAGAAGATCTGGTTTTAAGTCGCCGTATTTTAGTGTATGATAACAAGGTTTCCGTCGCACACACGTTCAGGCAAACTTCGGGCGATGATGATCAGTTTGCCAAACAACACATTGATTTTAGTATTGGCTACGCCGGTTACGATATTACAAATCCTTTCAATGATCTTAAAGTTACCATTACCCAAAATAATCGATGGGATAATGCGGTAACAAATATTAAACCCACTTTTTTGGGAAATAATCAGTTAACGTATTCTTTGGATGATGCCAGCACATTCACCGGTGGTAAGGAGTTCAGGTATTTTGATATTCGTTCGATGAAATTTTTTACCGAAAAAGTAAAAGAGATCTATCGCGATGAGAATTTAAAAAATCATATTGTTCTCTATCCCGAAGAGATCAGGAGCACAAAACCTTATTTGTATTATCCCGATTTTAACGGGAGTTTTTTAATAAAGAACCGTGACTCTAACGGTAATCAGGATATTGAAGCAGATTATATTTATGTTGATTTTTTTCTTCCCTATTCAACCCCCGAAACCGGCGGTAATTTTTATGTGTTAGGGAAACTAACGGATTGGCGAATGAATAAAAAAAGTAAAATGACCTATAATTATAAACGTTTTGGTTACGAAGCGCAACTGTATTTAAAACAAGGTTATTATAATTATGAGATCGTGTTGAGTAGTGATACAAAAAAGGGTGGAGATGAAACTGTTCTTGACGGAAGCCATTGGGAAACAGAGAACGATTATAATATTTTAGTTTACCATCGCAAATTGGGCACTTATTACGATCAGTTAATTGGTTACAAAAAAATAAATTCTTTAAGAAAATAAAATGAAATGTAATTTACATCTCAATAAATTAACAG
>JANYBY010000386.1 GCA_025360565.1 Bacteroidota bacterium | reverse complement strand
GTTTTAAGTTGGGCGGAAAACTTGAGAATTTGTTATTGTAAGAGGTAAAATAAACCAAGTTAAAAAGCGCGTCAAAATTCTTTGGAAACTCATTTACCTCATTGCCGCTGAGTCTCAGGGCTTGCACATCTACCAACTTGTGCATTTTTTCGTACAATTTTGGCTCCAGTTTTTTGTATTTAAGATCTAGTTTATATACAAATCTCTCAACAGCCAATGCCTCTTTTAGGTCTGTGTAAACTAAACTTCCCGAAACTCCGTATTTATCAAAATCATCTTTTACAACGGGCTGCGCCAAAAAAATGTTCGGAACAAAACAGAATAGTGCGAATATTTTTAGGGTGTTTGCTTTGGACATAAAGGTTTTCTAAAGTAGTTTAATTAACCGCAATACCAAATACAGAAAGCAACTATTTATAAATTAGTTTTTCAACACTATTAGTTAACCGCAAGGAACGCAAAGGAGGCGCAAAGAACGCTATTAATTCTTTGCGAACTTTGCGTTGCCCTTACTTAGCGCCTCTGCGGTTAAGTAACAAACTACAACAACTTCACCTTATATTTTGCCGCCATTTTTTGCAATTGCTCATCGCTAATGTTATGAATGTTTTTATGGTTATGGTATTTTTCAACCGTAACAACATAAACGGTATAATTAAATTTTGAAGCCAATTTAAAATAAGGTTCAATTTCCCAATCCAATGTAAAGGTATTATCCACAAAAATTTTGGCAAGGTTTTTTTCCATTCCCACTAGGGTATTTTCTTCACATTGTTTGTAGGCCAAATAATTTTTGTCATGTTCAAAGGTGTAAACCTTTGTTTTTTCGTCGGTAAAATAATCATCCACACTAAAAACCGGGTAGTTATTTTCGGCCAATACCTTTGCGAGAGTCGATTTTCCGGAGCCGGGCAAACCGCGAAGTAAAATCAAATGGTTCATTTCATTGAATATTTTGCTTAAATATATTGGTATTAATGTTACTTTTTATACATTTTTTATTATACTTTTAAATTTTGAAATATATGCGATCATACTTACTCTTTTTTGCCCTTTGTTTTTTTGGAATTTCCATGCGGGCCCAGGTAACCGATGCTTCCGGTAAAAAACAAGGCTATTGGAAAAAAATAGACGAAAAAACAAAAAAACTTTTTTACGAAGGTGAGTTCAAGGATAATAAACCTGTTGGAAAATTTAAATATTATTATCCCAACGATTCGGTTCAGGCAATAATGAATTTTAGAGCCGACGGAAATATTGCGTACGCCAAACTTTTTCATCCAACCGGTAAACGTATGGGCGAAGGAAAATACATTGGAGAACTGAAAGACAGCCTTTGGAGTTTTTACGATGAAAGCGGCAAATTAATTTCGAAAGACAACTATTCCAAAGGAAAAAAAGACGGTTTAAGTCTTGTTTATGTACCTGATGGAACAATTGCCGAAGAGCGCAATTATAAAATGGACGTGGCTCACGGCCCTTATAAAATGTACTTTGAACCTAAAAAATTACGAAGTCAGGGTAATTATGTGAATGGAAATTTGGATGGAAGAGTGGTTTATTATTACCCTAACGGTATTGAAGTTTCTGCAGGATTTTATGTGAATGGAAATAAAAATGGCCCATGGATCTATAAAGAAAAAACGGGAAAGATAAAAGAAAAAGAACTTTACAAAAATGGTAAACAAGCTACTAAAAAGGAAACCGAAGAATTCTTTTCGAAAAATAAACCCGCTGAAACTGTTAAAGAAGAGCCAAAAAAAGCCGGAGTAAAAAAGAAGGGATGAGGTTGATTTTTTTTATTAAAAATTAAATGCTATATTTATAAGTGTTTAATTTGACCAATATGAAAATAAATTTATGCATTCTTTTTTTATTGATTCCTCAAATCAAATTAAGTTCTCAATCCAATAATCCTGCACCGTATTGCATGCCGTTATTTTCAATCTCCCCGTGTAATCAACCGGGGCCATCAAATAACGTGAATAATTATATAAATGATTTTATAGATGTTTTTGCCACTTCAGGAGGAGTGTCAAATATTTCTAATTTTAATTCAGGTTGCAATGGTATGCCTAATAATTATATTTATTATTGCCAGCAGAGTTTAGTGGTTAATCCATT
>JANYBY010000358.1 GCA_025360565.1 Bacteroidota bacterium | reverse complement strand
TACAGCGCAAACAATTGTAAATAGCAAAGCGGCATTTGCTGAAATTTTTCCGGCGGGAATTTCGCGTACCGCTGTGCGGGGATTTTTAGCGTCGAATTTTTTATCAATAAAACGATTAAAGGCCATGGCGGCGCTTCGGGCAAAAACCATGCACAGAATAACCAGAATTAATTTTTCCAGACTAAAAATCGCTTTGCCTGAATGTATGGCGAGACTAAACCCGATAATAGCAAACGGCAAGGCGAACACCGTATGGCTGAATTTTATTAAAGATAAATATTTTTGAATGGTTTGTAACAATTTGAACTATTTTGAACCTTGAACTATTTTAAACTTTAAAGGTACAAAATACAAATGAGAAGAATATTATTTCCCCCGCCCTTGAAGAACAATTAAAACAGTATGCACCAAAATTTTAAAATCCAATAACAGGCTCATGTTTTCAACATATAAAATATCAAACTTAAGGCGGTCAATCATTTGTTCAACATTTTCGGCATAACCGTATTTAACCTGCCCCCAGCTTGTAATGCCCGGCCTAATTTTTTGCAAGTGTTTGTAATGCGGCGCTTTTTGTACAATTTGTTCAATATAAAAACCTCTTTCGGGGCGGGGGCCAACAATGCTCATATCGCTTTTTAGAACATTAAAAAATTGCGGCATTTCATCTAACCTTACTTTGCGTAAAAATCTTCCGAACTTTGTAACACGCGGATCGTCTTCGCTTGACAAAGCCGGACCGGCCTCTTCGGCGTTAATTTGCATGGTGCGGTATTTATAAATGTAAAAAGGTTTGCCGTGAATACCAATTCTTTCCTGCTTAAAAAATACCGGGCCTTTTGATCCAATTTTTACAATAATGGCTAACAATAAATACAGCCAACTAAAACAAATTAAAACAATGATAGAAAGTGCTACATCTAAAAAACGTTTTACCGAAACTTGCCATGCAGGTATTATCTGATTTTTTATTTCAATTAAAGGTGTTCCTAAAATGGCGTTCATTTTTACATGTCCGCTCAAAATATCGTAAATATCGGGAATGATCTTTATTGTAATCCCAAGATCGCTGATATCGTTAACAATATTTTTTATGTATTCGTGTTCCCAACTTTCAAGGGCAATAATTACTTCCTGAACATTGTTTTTTTCGATAATGCTTTTTATTTCGTGATACTCGCCCAAGTGAGGCAATACCGCTTTTAATTGTTCAGAGTATCCGTTCTTACCTTCAATGTGCACAAAGCCTACAAAATCATTTCCAATGCCGTATTTAAGCGCGTTAACCTCTTTAAACATTTTTAAAGCGCGTTCGTTACTGCCAATAATTAAGGTGTTGAATCCGAATTTACGGGCATGTATTTTTTTATTGGTGTAACTCGATAAAAATAATCGTAAAAACGCGGTGAGTAAAAAATGAAGCGCGAATAATACAAAATACATTTTGTAATAATATTTATAGGAAGGTACATTATCATCCAACAACAAAACAAAGAACAGAACAGTAACACCAATTATGGTTGTGGCAAGGCTTTGAACAAATTCGTTAATACGCGAACGACGCAAAACGTTATTGTACGCGCCCGATAAATAATAAACCAAAACCCAGGCAAAAGGTAAAATAACAACACTTGTTAAAAAGGTATTGTCAAAAATTTCTATGTCCTGGCCATGCAGGGTTAACGGATCTATTTGAGTTTTGCGATAAAGATTAAATAAAGTCCAGGCTAAACCGGCCGACAAAAAATCGGCAATTAAATAATATATGGTCCTAATTCTTTTACTCACCTTTAAATGTAAATAAGCTTTATGTTATCTAACCATACGTGCGGATTGGGGTTATCGTTGGTTTTTATGAATTTAAAATATACTTTTTGCTGATCGGGTGCGGGGGTTCGATTAACTACGTCGGCCAATGAGATATATATTTTGTTCCAACCGAATGATGGATTAATGGTTAGAGCCGATTTGCGGGTTGTGCCATCTGTTAATCCAACTTCAAATTCTACATCGCATTTATAATTCAGCTCCAAATAAACATTGCTATTACCCTTAGGTAAAAAGTAAGCTATTGAAGACTCGAATATGCCGGCACTTGCCAGGGGCGATGATAAGTTTAACTCAATAGATTTACTGCCTTCGAATATATCGGATGTAGCAGCATATTTAATATGTGCCGAATCATCGCCACCGTTAACGCCCGACTTAACAATGCTATAACCGTTGCCTTCAAAATTTTCGAGCCATGCAAACGTTACATTTGGGTTGTATTTAAATGTTATAGGGCGCGTAATGGTTTTGGCAGTTTCAACCAAAGTATCAAATTCAATTTTATCGTAAAAGATCCAGCTTATGGTTGTGCCTTTAATACCGTTATTTTTTATGCCGGCAAAAATATCAATTCGTACTTCTTTGTCGCGTGTAACAATTGGCATGGTGTGAATTGTTTGATAAGCCCCTTGAAATTTACCATCCACATACAAAAACAGATCGGTTATTTTATTGCTTGCCGTGCCTTGGGCAGTGCCCGTTGGGGCAACAGAAACAGCACCGGGACTGATAAAAAAAGCCGCAGGGGCAGCTTCATACTTTTTACAAGAATTGCTTAAAAAAATATTACAAAGTAAAGCTGATAGTAAAAAGTACTTCATTCTCCCAAATAATCCCGAGCTTAACGGGGCAATAAAATTATAAAAATAATCCACCCAAAAAACTTAAAAAAAACCTAAGTCTTTATTTTATCTTCAATTTCAAACGCGAGCTCCATCACTTTTATCGAATCTTCAATGCCCACTTTTGTTTGTTTATTTGAATGGATGCTATAATGGAACGCATTTAGTTCTTCATTTATTGCATTTGTTGGTAAAATTATAGGGTGCTCAAAAACTATTTCTTTTTTGGGTAAACCGGGGCTCGGCTCAATGATCATATTTTTTGAGTCGTGCCCGGCATTTTTTATTTTTATAACTTCCGTTATTTTATCTAATAAGTTAATACTCACGAGGTTATTTTGATTAAAAACTCTGAATTTTCGAACATTTTTAAAAGCAATGCGGTTGGTAGTAAGATTGGCCACGCAGCCATTATCAAATTCTATTCTGGAATTAACAATATCGGCTGATTTACTTACGAAGGCGGCACCGTTTGCACTTATCTTACGAATATTGGCTTTTACTATGCTTAATACAAGATCCAGATCGTGCATCATCAGATCAAGCACCACCGAAACATCCGTACCGCGTACATTGTATTGAGAGAGGCGGTGAATTTCAATAAATTTTGGATCTTGGATATAGGGCTGGGCGGCAATGAATGCGGGATTAAAACGCTCAACGTGCCCAACTTGAAAGTAGATACCTGCTTCGTTAATTAATTGCTGTAATTGTTTTGCTTCTTTTAGATCGGACGTTACGGGTTTTTCAATAAAAACATGTTTCCCTTTCATAATTGCTTTTTTCGCAATTTCAAAATGGGTATTACTGGGCGTAACTATATCAACCGCTTTACAATTTTCAAGTAATTCATCCATCGACTCAAACCCTTTTACCTGATATTGCGAGGCAAGGTTTTGGGTTAACGTTCTGTCAATATCATACACGCCGGTTAAATTCCAGTTTGGATTTTCTTTTAAAAGTTTTAAATGAATTTTTCCGAGGTAACCTAAACCTATCAGGGCAATTTCGTTCGTCATAAAAACTCAAAACTAAGCCTTTTTAGAAAATAGTTGTTAGTAATTAAAATTAAATATGAGATAAGCTTTGTTTATTACTTAATAGCTTTACATTTCAGTTAAATTGTGTATGTTTTATAAAGTTTCGAAGGAAGATGAATATTTGTTTAAAGGAAAGCGGAAACGTTTAGTTGAAATATTGCGGCAAAAGGGAATTAAGAACGAACAGGTTTTAAGCGCCATAGAAAAAGTACCCCGCCATTTATTTTTTGATCAGACCGAAGCTCGTCCCGCCTTGCTGGATCATGCTTACAGCGATAAGGCATTGCCCATAGGAGCGGGACAAACAATTTCTCATCCATACACTGTGGCTTTTCAAACCGAGCAATTAGAAATTAATGCAGGTGAAAAAGTGCTCGAGATCGGTACAGGCTGCGGTTATCAAACCGCCGTTTTAATTGAGATGGGCGCCAAAGTTTACAGTATTGAACGCCAAAAAACATTGTACGATAAAACTAAATTATTTTTACCTTACATAGGATATACCGGGGCTAAATTAATTTATGGCGATGGCTATAAAGGCATGCCTCAATTTGCACCATTTGATAAAATAATTGTAACCGCGGGTGCACCGTATATTCCCAACGATTTATTGGGACAATTAAAAATTGGGGGCATTATGCTTATACCAATAGGCGAAGGAGTGGCACAGGAAATGCTCAGGCTGCAAAAAACAAATGAAACAGGATTCACTAAAAAATCGCTCGGGCAATTTAAATTTGTGCCTTTGTTGCAAAATAAATCGGGCAGTTAACAAACGCTTGTTTGAAAATCTAAAACACTTCATTTTTAAAATCAGTATTCAGGGTAACTTTGTGTTATTAATATAATTCATGTAAAATTTTGTTTACCGGAATTTTTAAAATATCACAATGAAAAAATTAATCGCGTTTGTAATAGTTGCCATTAACAGTTTTACCTCATTTGGGCAGGATGCTGGATTAACCTCAAAAAAAGGCGAATCAATTTTACCGGTTGAAAAAGATTGGGGAATTGCTATTGACGCAAATCCGTTTTTAACCTATGCCGGCAACTTTTTTGGTAAAACAACTGCTAACACAGCCCCAACATGGAATTTTTTAACGACTAATCAAACAATTACCGGCAAATATTTTATCACAGCTTCAATGGTTGCAAGGGCTTCTGTTCGTTTTGGTTTTGGGTCGTCAACAACAAACTCGTTGGTTGCAAACAGAATGGACTCTTTACCGGCAGTAGGTTACCCTAGTCCCATTCCCCAAGTACAAAATACACTTAAGCGCTCAAGTAATACAATTGGTTTGGCAGGGGGGATTGAAATAAGAAAAGGAAAAACAAGGTTGCAGGGTTATTATGGTGGCGAAATTGGTTTTTATGTAAGCGGTTCAACTGATAAATATACATATGGAAATAAGCTTGCTGTAAATGCCACAACCGTTAACCCAACCACCACCCTCAATGTAGCGGTTACCTCGGCTGACGACATGGGCACAAATAATGTAATTACATCCACTGTCATAATTCAAGGCAGTAGTGGTAAGGCAAGAATTACGGAAAAGAAGAACGGCTCGGTATTTTCTTTTGGATTAAGAGCTTTTATTGGGGCTGAATATTTTTTTATCCCGAAAATGAGTTTTGGAGGTGAGTTTGGCTGGGGGCTTGGATTAACGAGCACCGGCGCAGGAAGTACAACCTATGAGTCGGTGGGGAATCCAAATTCTAAAACTTTAAATAACTCAACCGACATCATAGGAAAAACAACTGTTAAAGGTGCTAAACAAAATAATTTTGCCTTGGATACTGATGGTAAAAACTCGTTTTGGGGACCTGTAGCAACGCTAAGGTTTAATCTTTATTTTTAAACTTTTTAACAGCTCTTGTAACATTATTTAATATACCAAACAGTTAATTCCCTCGTTTAAAAGCCTATTACAATCGTTAAAAATAGCCTTTGAAAATTAAAGAGATATGTTGTTAAAATTTTTTTAAAAAACTGACTTAATATTTCACTATATTTACTTGAACTTTAAATAGGTTTAAAATTTAATGTTATGAAGAAAAATATTTTTTTATTTATTGCCTGCGTTTCATTTGCTACTATAGCTGTTGCGCAGGATAGAACGATTAAAACCTCTGAAACAATTTACACTTCCCTTAAGCCCGCGGATGGAAACCCTGCGGTTTTTTCTTCGCAGGAAGAATTGAACGCGAAAGTTGAAATGAAGAAAAACAATGTGAAAGCATTGATAAAAGAAAACTCTGCAGATACCGCGCAGGTGAGGTTGTTAAGAGAGCAATTGTGGAGATTTGAAAACGCAATTGTAAAAAAACCAAATCCAAATAAATAATTTGAATCCGTAAATTAAAACAAGCATGAAAAAATTAGTATTTATTTTATTTATTAGTCTCGCATTTGGAGGCGTTGTTCGCTCACAATGTGCAGCTAACTGTACACTTTACACAGTTGCATCCATACCTCTTGCTATGCAGCCTAACGCCGGTACCAGTTTAATTTTGGGTGATGATCAGGTTTCTGGGGGCGTACCAATAGGGTTC
>JANYBY010000357.1 GCA_025360565.1 Bacteroidota bacterium | reverse complement strand
TTTACCCTCAGGCCCGCCAAACTGATCGGCAAAACCATCACTGAATAAATACAGTTGTTTTATATTTTCCGTTGGTAAAACATGCTGCTCAATATTTACTGCCTCAATATGCGAACCGCCAATAGGTGTTTTAGTAGCTTTTAGCTCCTGCAATTGATTTTTAGCGTCAAAATAGATCAGCGGGCGGTTGGCCGAGGCAAAAATCACTTCTTTATCGTTTATTAAAACCGCTGCAACATCCATTCCATCACGGTTTACCGAGCCTTTAGTGTCTTGCTTTAAAGCCTGGCGCAGTTGTGTATGAAGACTCTGCAAAACAATTTTTGGCTCTATGATTTTATTTTCGTGAGTAAGTTTATTAATAATATTACAGCCCACCATGCTCATTAAGGCACCCGGCACACCGTGTCCGGTACAGTCCGCGGCGATGATCAATTTATCGCCGTTTATTTCAGTGGCGTAATAAAAATCGCCGCTCACAATATCGCGCGGCATATAAAGTACAAACGAATTATCAAAAATAGCTTTAAATGAAGCTTCATCGGGCAGCATTGCAGATTGTATTCGTTTGGCGTAATTTATGCTGTCAATTATATCTTTGTTCTTTTCTTCAATTACTTTTTTCTGCTCGGTAATTTCAAAAGTGCGTTCTATCACCTGTTTTTCTAAAGTAATATTTTGATTTTCTAAAATATGCTGTTTTTCCTTTTCTTGCTCAATGCTTTTTGCCGACAATTCCTCTACCTCAATCAGTTTTTGTTCTAAATTTTTATTTGTAAAAGCAAAATTACGTGCCAGGTAAATACTCATGGATAAAGGGATGCTGATGATACAAAGGATCACCAGCGTAATAAAATACACTGCGTTTGAACTGCCTTCATCCACAAATGATAAGCCCCCGCTGATAAATGCCTCAAATAAAAGTGTAACCACAAATAAGAAAAAAACACCAACACCGGCGCCTATAATTTTTGAGCCCGGCATTTTTTTAATGATGCCAAAAGCAACCGTTCTAACACACTCTATAGAAGTAAAAAGAATAAAACTAAAAACTATACCTTCCGAAAATCCATAAAACAGATTAGAATTTTCAGAAAGCACATAGAGGACTGCCAATGCTATTTCGATAAGAAACATTCGTTTATACAAACTGGGTTTGAAAAGAGAATGTAAACAGGCCATTATGCTTATCATAAAAAGTGCGAGGAAAAGTTTAAAATAAACTATTTCTAATTTTAACTTGAATTCCAAACTTTCGGAATGAAAAAGATAATAAAAACTTAAAATTATAAGGGCAAATATTAAAACGAAGATCGAATAGTATAAATTCTGAATTTGTTTTCTGTAAAAAATAAAAAGCAAAAAGTGCACCAAACCCAAGGTTGTAAAAAAAGCAAAGAGTAAAATTAAAGGGATCCAGAATTTTTCAATGGTCAATTTACTTACTATGTATGCCACGGGATCTGACAAAACCTCTATATCTGAAATTCCCGCGTCGAACTTACGATACTCTTTTATATAATGCGCATACCCCTGATTTGAAAAGCGTACACTTAACAAATGCTCCTTAAAGTCCTTAATTGTAAAGTAGAGTGGTGTATTAGGTATTTGTGCAACTTCTTCTGCCGCAGTTGTTGAAACTTTACCAAATTTTCCCAATAACTTTGCATCCAAATAAACTTCCGATGCGCCCGCCTGGGTATATATGAACAGCAAAATTTTATTGATTGAATTTGAATCGGCCGAAAACTTAACCCTTAACCAGCCAATGCCGGTAAATAAATTCTTTGGGGCATTTTTTAGGTTTAGCTCTGGGTTGGTGCTCAACCATAAACTGTCGTTATACAAAGTATCCTTCCAAATACTGCTGTCGCCGGCGTGGTACTTCCAATTTTTTGGTAAAATAGTTGCTCTGGCCTTGCCAAATGTGGTGGTCATGGCGGGGCCCGCGTGATTATCAACCGGTTTTTTATAATAGCGATTTCGTAAAATGCCCAAAATTAAAAACAACATGAAAAATGAGGACGCGAACAAAAAAGCGATGATAAATTTTTTATTCTGAAATAATTTTCTCATTTTTTAAAAGAAATTTTCCGGTTTCCGGAAACTTTTTAAAGGTAACCAATTATTTTTCTCGTATTATTTTTTCTTTGATGTGCGGCAATTCAGTAGCGTAAATATCTTCGGGAGTTATGTTTTTTGGCGAAACCAATGGATTGAAATGAATATTTATTTTGCCATAACAATGCTGTACAAAGGTGCTGCAAACAAAAGAGTTTTCCTGAATAAATTTATTATCTTTTTTTCTTTCATCAGCGTTTTTAAAAGAAAATAAAACCCCTAAAATTTCGCGGAGAGAGTATTTTGTTCGGCTGGCAACCATATTCAGCGCTTCCTTCAGGATCTCATCTGTTTTTGCTTTTTCGAGTTTAAAATCTAAAATTGCCACATTCGGAAATAATTTTTCATCAAAATATTTTTCAATTCTGTTTTCCTGAACACCTAATTTTACCTGTTTTGGATGAATTTCCAGATCACTTTCAATCACCCAACGTTTTCCGTCAATTCTTTTTTCGCCAATGATGAACGCGTGACTGAAAAAACTTTCTTTTTTATCTTTTGTGATCTTTTTTTGCGCTTTTTTTATTCCCTGATCAATAAAATGCGATCCGCCAACCAAAGCCACTAAACCTTCGCGGCCGTATTTTTCAAAAAATTCCTCGTTGCTCATGCAATATTCGTATCAAAACTAAATAAAAATTTCAATTGAAATTGTTAACATTAAATTAAACTTTAAGCGCGTTTATAATTTATCATCTATCTGTTTATCAATTAATTATACTTTAAGAATTATTTCATTCATTTCAACAATAATCTATCATCAATCCCGTTATTAAAATATAACTAACAAAACACACACAAAATAGCCTATGATTACAACATCTACTCCTGCACTTGATTTTACTGGTAACAAATTAAAAAGTTCAACAGAAGATCAAACCCCCGATTTTGCCTCGCCATCACTCAGAACCCTTGAAAACATTCTGAATTACAGCAAAAATCTTGAAATAAAAAAGTCAAAATTTGTTCAGGAAATAGAGTTCATCAAGAGCTAAGTTCCCGAATTTTTTTTACAAAAAAAACGGTTCCGGAATCTTATCGGTTTTTGAATCGTTTTTTACACCTTTTTGAAGCCTTTTTTGGCCAAATTTCGGCGCAAATTATCTTTCCCTTTATCTCCCCATTCTTACCCTTGGACTAAAAACCCGCAAATATTTCAACAAAAGCCTTGGTGGTTGAATATATTTCGTTATCTTTGCCGTCCCGTAAAAGGGAAAATAGCTGAAATACCAATAAAATCAAGTAATACAGAGGATTTAGAATGCCTACAATATCGCAATTAGTAAGAAAAGGACGTCATAAAGCGTCGAACAAGAGTAAATCCGCGGCTTTGGACTCATGTCCACAGCGCCGTGGCGTGTGTACCAAGGTGTACACAACTACTCCAAAAAAGCCTAACTCTGCCATGCGCAAAGTTGCAAAAGTGCGTTTAACCAATAAGCAAGAGGTGATTGCCTACATTCCGGGCGAAGGGCACAATTTGCAAGAGCACTCAATCGTATTGGTTCGTGGTGGCCGTGTAAAAGATCTACCGGGTGTTCGTTACCACATTGTTCGTGGAAGCCTTGATACCGCAGGTGTTGAAGGTCGTAAACAACAACGTTCAAAATACGGCGCAAAACGCCCTAAAGCCGGTGCAGTAGCAGCACCAGCCAAGAAAAAATAATACAATTCAAAGATCAAAAATATTACAGTAAAATTTAAACAATGAGGAAAGCCAGAGCAAAAAAAAGAGTGTTATTACCCGATCCGGTTTATAACGATACGTTGGTAACACGATTTTTAAATAATTTAATGTACGACGGAAAAAAGAACACTGCGTCTAACATTTTTCACGAAGCAATTGCAGTTGTTGCAAAACGCACAAACGAAGATGGTTTAGAAGTGTTCAAAAAAGCATTGTCTAACGTTACGCCTCAGGTTGAAGTACGTTCGCGCCGTGTGGGTGGAGCAACTTTTCAAATTCCTTCAGAAATTCGCCCTGATCGTAAAATATCAATGGCTATGAAGTGGCTTATTTTATATTCTCGCAAACGCAACGAAAAATCAATGGCTCAAAAATTAGCCGGAGAAGTTGTTGCAGCAGCAAAAGAAGAAGGTGCCGCTTTCAAGAAAAAAGAAGATGTGCATAAAATGGCAGAAGCAAACAAAGCGTTTTCGCATTTCCGCTTCTAACAAGAAACCCGGAACAAAAATAGAAACAATAGAATGAGTGATTTAAGATATACCAGAAACATAGGGATTGCAGCCCACATCGATGCAGGAAAAACAACTTGTACCGAGCGTATATTATATTATACAGGCGTTAATCATAAAATTGGCGAGGTACACGATGGTGCTGCAACAATGGATTGGATGGCGCAAGAGCAGGAGCGTGGTATCACCATTACTTCAGCCGCTACAACCTGTTTTTGGAAATACCGTGATAATAATTACAAAATTAATATTATTGATACTCCCGGCCACGTTGATTTTACGGTTGAAGTAAACCGTTCATTACGTGTATTGGATGGTTTAGTGTTCTTATTTTCTGCAGTTGATGGTGTTGAGCCTCAATC
>JANYBY010000356.1 GCA_025360565.1 Bacteroidota bacterium | reverse complement strand
CGATTGTTAAATCACCCCTCTTTATTTTTGGAACAGTGTAATTTATTTTTCCTTTAAAAAATCGTTCAAACGGTTTAAGAAACTTGATCAGATATTGTGATGAGCCAATTTCCCCGTCGTAATTATTAGAATATTCTCCATGATACCGATAAAAGTATCCATCATGCTCCAAAACATAATCCGAATCATTTAATTTTGCTTTAAATTTATTAATCCAGATTTCATTAGTCGCTTTATAGTTACTTATGTAATAACTATCAACAAAGGGTTTAATAATTACTAAAGTATCTTTGGAATCTATTTTTGCCGCTGTTTTTATACCTTTTGTTTTGCCGTACTTATGGGCAAAGTGTGTAGTATCCATGAACGTACAGGAAGTCCAAATGGAAAGTGAAATAGCAATTAGTATATATTTAATTAATGGCGGCAAATTGGAGGGAATACAAATTAATACCGAAATCTACTCAAATATCCGGAGTATTAACATCCAAAAAAATTCAAAAATCTCCCAAAAAGCACTTAAAGTAAGCCTTCACCTGCCTCTGTAACCCTTGACAGATAAGCCTTTGAAATTATTTTTAAAAAAGCTACAAATTGTAGCAAGGCTTTGCTACTTTCTGTATATATCTTTGTGATGTGGATTTGAATTTTGAGTGGAATGATAACAGATGAATTTTTAGACTGAGTTATAAAGGCGGTTCTAAAAGTTCAGATGTCGAGGCGGACAAAAAATTTAAAACTGAGTTTACCCTCGTAAATGAGGGTTTGAATTTTGCGGTCTAACGATGACAGGTGAATTTTTAGACCGCCTTAAACTGTAACAAATAAAAATAAATATATATGGCAAGAAAAACAACAGACGAGATCATTGACGCAGAAATTAAAAAGTCGGTGAACTCAGAAAAACTAAAAGCGTTACAATTAACGTTAGACAAATTAGAAAAAACCTACGGCAAAGGTTCTATTATGCGCATGGGCGATAAAACCATTGAGCAAATGGAAGTTATTTCAACCGGATCGCTTGGGCTGGATATTGCTTTAGGCATTGGCGGTTTACCAAAAGGCCGTGTGGTTGAAATTTACGGGCCTGAATCTTCCGGTAAAACAACCTTAGCAATTCATGCAATTGCAAGCGTTCAAAAAACCGGTGGTATTGCCGCGTTCATTGATGCAGAACATGCTTTTGACAGATTTTACGCCGAGAAGTTGGGCGTTGATACTGCAAGCTTATTAATTTCGCAGCCCGATAACGGTGAACAAGCTTTAGAGATAGCCGATAATTTAATTCGCAGCGGGGCAATTGATCTGGTGGTAATAGATTCGGTTGCGGCCTTAACACCAAAAGCGGAAATTGAAGGTGAGATGGGCGATAGCAGAATGGGATTGCAGGCGCGTTTAATGAGTCAGGCTTTGCGTAAATTAACGGGCACTATAAATAAAACAGGATGCTGCTGTATTTTTATTAATCAGCTGCGCGAAAAAATAGGGATCATGTTTGGTAACCCTGAAACTACAACCGGTGGTAACGCACTTAAATTTTATGCTTCGGTGCGTTTGGATATTAGAAGAATAAGCCAAATAAAAGATGGCGATGTGGTTAGCGGAAACCGCGCAAGAGTAAAAGTGGTAAAAAATAAACTGGCACCTCCTTTCCGTATGGCAGAGTTTGACATTGTGTTTGGAGAAGGAATTAGCAAAGTAGGAGAGATAATTGATATTGGTGTGGAGAAAGGAATAATTAAAAAAGCCGGCTCGTGGTTTAGTTACGAGGATACAAAATTGGGGCAAGGAAGAGATTCGGTAAAAGCCTTGTTTATGGAGAATCCTGATTTGGCCGAAGAGATCGAGAATAAAATTAAGGTGGCATTAACTGCCACTGATGAGGAGTAGTTTTTGCCGATTGACCTTCAAGGTTTTCTTGTATATCCGACAAAACCTTGAAGGTCTTGCTATGGAAAAACCTTGAAGGTCAAACGATGGCAAAACCTGAAGGTCACCTTTTATGAAGATTGAAAAGAACTTTTTTTGAATGGAGATTTGTTAAGAGTTTGTAAAACAGGAGCCGTTCGGTAAAGGAACGGCTCTTTGTTTTTGGGATTGGCTACTAACAATTGTTTTGAAAGGAAAGGGATTTGGTTAAATTTGTATAAGCGTTTGTTGTTGCGCTTAGCCGTTAGTTATAGGTAACCAGCCAGACAGACATCGACAATGAAAATATTTTTTACCTTGACAATAACTTTCATCTTGACACTGGGCTGCGCTTTCGGACAAATCAAAAAAATTGACAGTGCGGAGTTCGCCAAACTAACAAAAATAGTATGTCCTCCTGTTGACCTTTGTGTCGGTTGTAATCTGACGCATCGACCTGAGGGCCTTTATGTTCAGACAGAAGGACTTTATCGGTTCGAGATCAAACTAAAAGGCTCTGGACAAAAAGGCAAAGCCGTTTTTACAAAAGGACATTTTGAAACTCGCACGACAAAATATCACGGCAATTGGGTTCTAAGACAAGACACAATAATAATTATGTACAAAAATAATTGCGTTGCAACACATAAGTTTTTTTACAATGACACTTGCTTATTTAATGTCGACAAAAAAAATTGTGTTTATATGCGGACACCTAAGCAGAAATAAACTGTGTGCGGCTGGCAACCTATAACACGGGTCTTGCTCCATTTTTTGCGTGTTAACGCTCAAATGTGTAACTTGGACAAGCAAAAAACGGCGCAAGGCCCGAAAACGTTATGGGCAAGGCTTGGACGACCGTTCCTCAAGACGCATTTTCAATTCCGACAAATTTTTCGTATCTTTAATGAGTGAAAAGGCCTAAAAAACATCTTCAAGACTTTCATGTCGACAAATTGACAAATTCAATTGAAAACGTCGTTTCCAAAGACAGTTTTAAGACCGACATTTTACCCTTAAGCCCTAAAGACCTTAAAACCATTTCCAAAAAAAACGGTTGGCGTTTCAACTGGGCCGACGAATTCAAAGATCCGGACAGGACTGTTTACAAATTGGTAATCGTAAATAATGTTGACATAATTCAAGGACTCATTAGTTTAACTCCTGAACATGACAACGTTTTTATGCACCTCATTGAAACCGCTCCTTTCAATTTTGGTAAAAACAAAATGTATGAGGGCGTTCCGGGTAATCTCGTTGCGTTTGCTTGCAGACAATCTTTTCTCAGAGGAACTGACGGTTATGTTTCCTTTCGTTCTAAAACAAAATTAATTGAGCACTACACCGAGACACTCGGCGCAATTCATTACGGCGGACATTTAATGATTATTAATACTGACGCCGCTTTAAAACTAATCCAAAAATATTTTGAGCAATGAAAAAGAAATTAAGGCTTGACGACGTGGATGTAGCATTTGACCCTACTCCTTTGACAGAAGACGAAAAGCGTCTTATAAGCGAATTCATTCGCCAAGACAAAGCGAAACGCAGAAAAAAACACGGACGTAAGCGTATCGCAGCATAATACAAGCCCAGCCGGTAACAGCGGTCTTGCGTAGGTTTTTGCATGTTAACGCTCAAATGCATAACTTGGACAAGCAAAAAACGGAAGCCTAGGCGCAAACCGTTAGTAGCCATATTATGACAAGACAGATTATTGTACTTTTAATAATTTTCACTTCTTTTTGGTCATGTGACCATAACATAATTGACGACTCCAAAATTGCGAGAGAAATTTGTGACGAAATTGATGCTGAAACTGGCAAATTCTATTACTCAGTGGAAAAAGTTGCAAAGACAGGTGAACATAAACACTTTTTAGAATTTGAAATATTCGGCTGCAAGTCCTTAGACAAAAAGCGGACTAACAAATTTGCTATTGCTTCTTATGCTGCTACTCAACTTTACAAACGACTAAATCCAAAAACTATTACTGACAACTTTGGAATTAATATAATTTTTGACAGTATAGACAACCCATTAAATAGTAAAGAATTCTTCTTCGAAAATACTGAATTACTAAAAGTATGGACAGTATTTGATAATATTAGTAAATATCTGAAGAACATCGACAAAGGAGATTTTATTAAAGCCAATTCATTTATCGACACTAACTACTTCGCCTTGAATCTTAGAAATCTTGATAGTTCGGTAAAGTCAAGTATGAAAGGCCATATGATAAGGGTGTCAAGCATGTATGGACACTTTGACTTTGAAAATAAATCAGGTAAGACAATAAAATGTTTTAATGTTGTTTCCACATTGACAAATCAAGACAGCACTAAAAATGAAATTGACTTTCTCATTCCAATCATGGAGACAGACAATAAAATAATTAATTTAAGATCAAGACAATAAATACGGCTACTAACAGCGGTCTTGCTCCATTTTTTGCGTGTTAAAGCTCAAATCTGCCTTCAAACGAGAAGGTTTGTTTTTGGGCAGAAGAGTGCGTAACTTGAACTTTCAAAAACTACAAGTAGCTGCAAAACGTTAACCCATTATGATTGATGTATATCAAGCCGCGAATCAAATTCACTATGTTGCGAATTTTCGGAACCTTGTTTCCACTCCTTTTCGCGGAGAAGTTAATGCAATTTGCTGGACCCGTAAACTCATAGGTGATTTTTCTGAGATCGTTAATAGGGTGGAACTAAACGGAAATATAACCATACTTGATCAAGAGGAGCTTCGTGAAATTCATTTGAATGAACAGGGCCAGCTTGCTCGTGAAATTCTTTTGAATGACCTAGAAGTGTTGAAAGCTCACGGCGCGTCTCCAATTCTTAATGTTATCAATTGCTATGACAGGGATGATACCTACCCGTTTTTTCCTACCGATGTTTATTCTTTTCATGTAGATCGCTCTCCGGTACCCACCGATACTTTTTTATGTACTTACCATGGCGAGCCGAGTAAAATAATACCAAATGCACAAGCTCAACAAAAAGTGCTTGTTCCTAAAATACGTGCTGAATTAAAAAAACTATATCGTGGATCTGCCAACCCGCTTTGCAGCAAGGCGAGTTGGCAAGACGAGGCAGATGAAGGATTTGAATCATTTCTAAGTGAACATTTTTTTGATCTGCATTATTCACTTAAACCTAATGCGCAGCCTACCAGTTTAGGCCTTGGTCACTTATGGCGGTTGGCGGTTGATCATCCTGAAAGTCAAGCTCTGCCTTGTATTCACCGTGCACCGGAGGAAAAAAATGGACAGAAGCGGTTGTTGCTGATCTGTTAAATCCAAATTAATAAATCGAAAAAATTATTAATGAAAAGAAACATCATCACAAAAAAAATACTTTCCGTCTTAATTTGCTTTTGCTTCTTACTTAGCTGCAACAACAAAGTTGCCACCGAAAATAGTATTCCTGAAAACACCGTTGCTACTCAAACCGATACCCTTTACGAAAAAGTTGCTAAAGAAATAAAGGCAACATTCAGCACGGAAACATGCAAAATTACACGCGACGAAGAAGTAGTGATAATAAAATGTCTTTTTAGAGAACAATCTTTTAAAGAGGAAGACCTCTCGGTAGTAGCTTTTGCGTTTTATCAATTGTCAAAGAGATACAAATTAAAGCCCTACGATATAATTAGAGTTGCGGTAAAGGACAATTATAAAACAGAATACGAATTTAGATCTAGTGCCTTCAAAGAAAGAGCAGAGTGTTTTGAGGCCGTGGAAAATATAGGGTCTCTACTATTCGATAGAAAATACGCTGAATTGAAAAAGTACATGGATGCAAAAAGTTCCGCCGAAGCTGACAGGGCTATAAAATTGTTCAGAAAAACAGATTCTGTTTCAGGCAAAATAAACAACTTTGCAATTATTTCAATTCAATTTGGTGCCATCACAAGAATCGAAGTAAAAGCAAATCACGATAGCAATGCGTCTACCTATTATTCTTTTGGCTTTAACAATAAAACAAATAAACTTCAGTACATTGATGTAAATGAGAATCCAACTCCGGCAATGTACAAATAAGGTAGGAAGACATGTTTAAGCATGACGTAACTGTGTGCTGCGACAAGACACCTAACAACTTGTAGCTGTAATTAAAATAACATGAACAAACACGGTCACATAACGGTTTCAGATCTTTTGTCTCCCGATAACTTTGAGAGAATAAAAAACTTTATTCTTAAAAAGGGTTTTGCAAGAACCTATTGCAATATGTATAATAACAACCCGTATTATCAATTCGCGGACTTTAATGTGTTCTTAACGCCATCATCCGGACAACAAAATATTAATTGCGATCCTGCACTTTCGGATTTTAATGAACTAGTAATTCAAAATTTTAAGGATGGTGTGAGTATATATTATCCCATAATTTTATCAGACGCTACCTATTTAAGTACAGTGTATCTTGAAAATGACCGTAGCATTGAAGAAATGAAAAAGAATCTGGAAACCGTTTACTTAAAAGAAATATTAGAAAAAATAAATTCATGAAAATAAATAAAATAATAATTGTATTTCTGGTTCTGGTGCTTTTGAGTTGTAACAATGCATCAAAAAAAGACAATTCAAATAATAATGCAGCTGAACAAAAAGACAACACTCCAAAAGTAACAGGCATTGGCGGCATTTTTTTTAAATCGAAAAACCCAAGCGCAACAAAAGAATGGTATGGTAAAAATTTAGGATTGGCAATAGACGATTGGGGCTCGCCCTTTGAATTCAGAAATTCCAACAACCCCGATAAAATTAATTATTTACGATGGAGCGCTTTTGAAGACAGTACTGATTATTTTAAACCTTCCGAAAAAGAATTCATGATCAATTACCGCGTGCAAAACATTGAAGCTCTGGTAAAAAATTTAAAACAGAATAATGTAAAGGTTGTTGACAGTATTCAAACAGTGGAGTACGGTAAATTTGTGCACATTATGGATAACGACGGAAATAAAATAGAATTATGGGAACCCGTTGATAGCGTGCTTACAAAATTGGGAGGGAAAACAACTAAATAAAATTATTTGGTCATTAAAAGTAAATGCCGCAGGTCAACCGTTTCTCCGTTGTGAGCAACCAATTGAATGAAGTGATAACCGTATTGCGTTTCAAAAACTTCCGAAATTTCGCCGGCCTTTAATTTAAAAGCGGCAGCCTCAAATTCAGGCACCATAACTCCTTTGGCAACGTTAACATATAAGCCGCCTTTAGAAGCGGAGCCCGGATCTTGACTATATTTTTTGGCCATATCGCTCATACTTTCTCCTTTAATAACGCGTGCGCGATAACCTTCTATTAATTGTTTGGGTGTTAATTCAGCAGCAGTTGTATTTTTTTCAGTTGGCGTTTCTTTTATCTCAGGCGGAGTTTGCGCTTTAAAAGCAAAAGGAAGTAGCAAGAATAAAAATATCTTTTTCACAGTGTGTAAAAATAAAGAACGTAATTAGGCCAAGTTGTTAATTAACAAATTTTGCATGGATAAACAGATGTTTGAAGGTAAACTCTAAATGATTATTTTTAAAACGAAGAAAGTAAAGTACAATTCCGGCAGAAATGGATAATTATAAAGTAACATTCGAAACCTGGAACAATGTGGCGGAAATGTATCGCGATAAATTTATGGATCTGGATCTGTACAACGACACGTATGATAATTTTTGCGAAAGGATCAAAAAACAAAATGCCAAAATATTAGAGATAGGTTGCGGGCCGGGAAATATTACTAAATACATTTTATCAAAACGCCCCGATCTTAAAATTACCGCCATTGATATAGCGCCAAACATGCTGAAGCTGGCAAAAGAGATTAACCCAACTGCCGAGTTCAAATTAATGGATTGCAGAAACGTAGATACTATTGAAGAAAAATTTGACGCGGTGATGTGCGGGTTTTGTTTGCCTTATTTATCAAAAGCCGATTGCGCTAAACTGATAAAAGATTGTTCGGAATTATTGAGTGCCGGCGGAACATTTTATTTCAGCGCAATTGAAGATAATTATTCGAAATCTAATTTTGAAACAAGCAGCGATGGCAAGCATAAAATGTTTATTTATTATCATGAAGCTAATTATTTGCAGGAAATGCTTGAGCAAAATAGTTTTGAGAAGGTAAATTTGCAGCGCAAACAGTATTCAAAACCCAACGGAACAAATTCAACTCACATAATATTTATCACCACAAAAAAATGAAAATTCAAAAGATCTCATCCATTGATGAATACATAGCCTTACAGCCACTGCCGGTAAGAGCAGGATTAAAAAAATTAAAACAGCTTGTAAAAAAGGCTGCGCCCAAAGCCGAAGAAGTAATAAGTTATGGCATGCCCGCCTTTAAATTTCATGGCATGTTGGTTTATTTTGCCGTGTACAAACATCATTATGGCTTTTATCCAATGCCCAAAGCTTTGCTGGCATTTAAAAACAAATTAACTAATTACGAAACTTTAAAAGGAACGGTGCGTTTCCCGATAGGAAAACCGTTACCTGAAAAATTAATATCAGACTTGGTTAAGTTCAGAGCAAAAGAAATCCTGGAAAAGAAACTATTGAAAGAAATAATAAAGAAAAAAACGAAAAAATAAAGGTTTTCGCCTTCATGCTCTTTATTATTGTTAGCCATATAATTTTGCTTAAATTAGCATAGCAATTTTATAAATGAGAAAATCCCTTTACATTTTATTTTTGGTTCTAATAAACTTGGTTCAACAGGTTTGCATTTCCCAAAATGGAACTACGGATTCCTTAAAACGAGTTCTGCAACACTGTAAAGAAGATAAAGTAAAATTAAAAACGCTTAATGCACTTTCAATCCAACTTTTTTATACCAATATAGATTCGGGACTTGTTTTGGGAAAACAGGCCTTGGAATTAGCCAAAAAAATTGGCATAAAAAAGGAAATTGCCGCGAACGAGAATTTATTGGGAAATTTTTATTTTGCAAAAGGCGATTATGGAATAGCCGTTGATCATTTCAATAACGCTTTAAACATTTGGGAAGAATTAATTAAGTCGCCTGACAAAAAGGAATCGCTGAACGCAAAACAATATAAAGCAGTTACTATTGGGAACATTGGTTCCGTGTATAATAATCAAGGTAATTACCCTAAAGCATTAGATTGTTATTTAAAGGCGTTAAAAATGGCTGACGAATTAGATCTGAAAGAGATAGAATCTGGCAATCTTAATAACATAGGAATAATTTATCAGCTTGAAGGTGATTATAAAAAAGCTTTAGATTATTTTACTCAGACCTTGATACTTGAAGAGGAGTTGGGCGATCAGGTTGGTATAGCGGGCAGTTTACATAACATTGCTGTTATATATTTTGATCAGAATAATTTTCAAAAAGCTATTGATTATGACTTTAAGGCATTGAAAATTGGAGAAAAATTGGGCTTAAAACAATTGCAATCAGACGCGTTTGACAATTTAGGATCTGTTTATTCAAAAATGGGCGATTCAATTCGGGAAAAAACACAAAATGGTTTTGGTAAAGCAGAAATATATTTAAAAGCGAAAAATTATTTATTATTATCATTAACTATACGCGAAAGTATTGGCGATAAAAGCGGTATTAGTAATACGCTTGGAAGTATTGCCCTCCTTTATTCAAAAACCAAAAAATTTAAAGAGGCGGAAGAAAGTTTGAAAAGAGCTTTAAGCATAGCAACTGAAATTAAGGCCTTGAACGTGATAAGAGATTTGGAAAAATATTTATACCAGCTTTATTCGGCTATAAACAAACCGTTGTTTGCGCTTGAACATTACAAAAAATATGTAGAAGCGAAGGACTCTATTAATAGTGAGGAAAACCAAAAACAACAAGTGATAACAGAAATGAATTTTGAATTCAATAAAAAGGAAATTGCAGCAAAAGCAGAGCAAGATAAAAAAGACAATTTTGCTATGGAAGAAAAGCAAAGGCAAAGACTGGCATTGTATTTTGTAATAGCCGGTTCATGCATTGTACTATTTTTCTCTTTCTTTTTATACCGAAGATTTAAAATAACTCAAAGGCAAAAAATAATTATAGAAAAACAAAAACATTTAGTTGAAATTCAGCAAAAAGAAATGATCGACAGCATTACCTATGCAAAACGACTGCAGGAAGCAATTTTACCGCCAATTGAATTAATAAAAAAGCACCTGCCTCAAAGTTTTGTTCTTTATAAACCCAAAGCCATTGTTGCCGGCGATTTTTATTGGATGGAATACGTACCGGCGGCGGAACGGGCAGAAGGTAAAAAAGTCCTCCCCCTCGGGGAGGATTTAGGAGGGGATGTACTTCTTATTGCCGCCGCCGATTGCACCGGACATGGTGTTCCGGGCGCCATAGTTTCTGTGGTGTGTTCAAACGCTTTAAACAGGTCGGTAAAAGAATTTAACTTAACCGATACGGGAAAAATTTTAGATAAAACACGGGAATTAGTTTTAGAAACTTTTGAAAAAAGTAGTTCGGAAGTAAAAGACGGAATGGACATTTCGCTTTTATCTATTGATAAAAAAAATAGATCTATATTTTGGAGCGGCGCAAATAATCCGCTTTGGTATATACACGATAATGTTCTAACCGAAATAAAAGGTAATAAACAGCCCATAGGTAAAACCGATCACACAAGGTCATTTACAACACACCAAATAGAATATAAAGAAAACACAATATTTTATTTATTTACCGACGGGCTTGCCGATCAATTTGGAGGGCCAAAAGGAAAGAAATTTAAATACAAACAATTTTCCGGCATACTGTCAACAAACAATAATTTAACCCTACTTCAGCAGTCTGAAATTATTGACAGATCTTTTAATGATTGGAAAGGAAACTTAGAACAAGTGGATGATATCTGTATCATTGGAATAAGGATCTAAACACCCGATTATGGTTAAAACAAAAAAAGCCTGTCCGCGTAAAACGAACAGGCTTTTAACTTTAGCAAGTATTACTTATTGCAGCATTGTCCTATCGGGCAAGCACCTTCCTTACAAATTGGGCAACACGAATTACTCGCAACTAAAACTGTGGCGGCAGTTAACATAACTGCTGCGTCTATTAAAATTATTTTTTTCATTTTTAATTATTTTTAAATTTATAAATATTTATTTTCTCATGGTCCCCCCTCTCCCTTGTAGAGGGTATGGGGTAAGGTTACACGAATGGTTCATTAAATCATTTTTTTGGCGGTTGCCAACAATCTGAACTAAAATCTGAAAGATCAAATTGACCTTCAGTAAATTTGTATTCAATATTTTTTTCAAAAACGTTTATTTCTATTTTGTCATCGTTCACCGGGCAATTAAAATAACAATAACAACATTGGCAAGAATTGCACAGGCCTATTGGGCAATTATCTGTTTCTTTTTTGCCGGGTCCGGTATCGCTGTCGCACTTTATTTTACATAAAGGTGAGATGCTTGAGACAATTAAATTAGAAGTAGGGCAAATGGCCAAACCAATAAAACAAACAAATAATATGGGTACCATTAACTTCACCTACTCAAATTTATCGAAAAAATACATCAAAGTTAAGTGCTTTAACATTTGTTAAGTAGTTGATTGTTAAGGTAAATGCAATAAAACAATACCAATTAACAATTTGGTAATATTAAGGTAAGAATAAGTAAAAGATGTATGCGCAAATTTGTAATGTGAAATTACTGCTTAACATAATCGTCATCTTTGCTTTACATAGCGCAGTTATTGCGGGTAATAATGATAAAGTTATTGCGCCCGTAAAAAATGTATGTGGTAAAATAATAACCGCACAAGGCGAAGAGATAGCAGGGGTAAAAATTACCATTAAAGAAACCAACGAAACTTTTTTTGCTGATCTTGACGGCAACTTTAAACTTCAGGTTAAAACAGATAAGCCCTATTCTATTTCGGTTCAAGGCATTGGTTTTGCCCCAAAAGAAGTAAAATCAACCGATCTTAATATGTTCGCCGAAATCAGTTTAAAGAAACTTTAAGCCAAAATCTTCCGTAACCCAATACTGTAAAGACTTTCAAAGCCAGTATGCATTCTCAAAAGTAAAGTAAACGTTAAATTTTCGTTTCCTTAACATTGCCTAATTCTTAATTTAATACCTTTATATTAAGAAATTAATCCATAATCTCAATTATTAACCCTTTAATTTCGAATAACATGAAAAAGTTAGGATTTATAATAGCAGCAGCTGTATTAAGCTTTAACATTTTAAGCGCGCAGCAATTAAGCGATAAAGGTTTATACCTTACCAGCGAAGGCGAATTATTTAGTGGCGTTATTACATCGCACGTTGATAATGTGAGATCAAAAATTACAGTTAAAGAAGGTGTGATAGCCGGAGAAGCGGAATATTTTTATGCTTCAGGCAAATTAATGGAGACCGGTATTTTTACCGAAGGAAAGAAAGATCAAAAATGGACACGCTTTAACGAGAACGGAACAACATCGGCCGTTGCGTTTTATACACTTGGTAAAAAAACAGGTACTTGGTTAGTATTTGATGACGCAGGAAAAAAACGTTTTGAAATGAATTATACTAACGGAGAAAAAGCCGGAACGTGGACCAACTGGGATGAAAATGGAGTTGTTGTAAATACAAAAAATTACAACATTACAAATTAAGCATCAAAATAAATTTTAAAAAGCTCCGTAAAATTGCGGGGCTTTTTTTATGTGTTAAACATATTTGCTATTCATGCGGTAACCTCTCCCTTTTTGCGATTGAATTACGCGTTTACCGAAAAACTGACGTATATTATAAATGTGTACATCAATAATTCTTTTACCCGCAACCGCACTATCTGCCCATATCTCCATAGCAATTTCTTGTTTGCTGAAAAATTTTTGCGGATTACTGAAAAGAAGCTCAAATATTCTAAACTCTTTACGCGGTAACTGCACAGGCTCTCCCTTTTTTAAAATTAAATAACGATCCCTGTCAATTACAATAGATTTGTCGTTTGCCACCGCGTTTATTTTTTTACGACGGTTAAGTAAATTTTTAATAAACAATTGTAAAACCGCGGGCTTGTGTTGAAAATTAATAAATGAGTCGATACCGGAATTAAACGCCAGCTCCTGCACAAAATCATCCTGTTTGTCGGAATAAATAATAATGAAAGGATGCGACTCTAATTTTTTTTGCATTATTTCTTTGCAAATTGTTACCGCATCGTTCGGCAAAAGATCCAGATTAAAAAAAAGAATATCCGTTGGGTTTGAATAAATAAACTCAAGGGCCTGCACCTCATCGTTAAACGCTTTCACTTCTTTATAAACAATCTTTAATGCATCCAAACTTTTAAAGATCTGGTGTAAAGAGTTATCTACAAAAACAATTATGGGAGAATTACCGGGCATAACTAAAAAGTAAAGTTTGTTCTTTCAGTTTAAGTATATGACAAGTGAATGTTAATTAAATATTAAGCTATACTCAATGGTGTAAACCAATTAAGGCTTAGCGCCGATAAATATTTTTGTTAATGAAATATTCAGGATCGTGAATATTTTTTCGCTTTCAAGTAAAAGATTTTTTGTGGTTGTAGGAGATTTGACCTTTAAAATTTTTAAGTATTCGTCCATTTTATTTAGCCATGGCTTTAAAATTTTCAAATTCTTTTTGTTTACAATTGTTTTTGATGTAGGGCGGCTATTAACAGCCGAAATAAGATCGCCCAGCACTTCTTTTGGTTTTTTGTTTGTAACGTTATTGCTCGGATCTATTCTTGAGGAAATATATTTAAGTACGCCAATATTTAAATGATACTTCATAAACAGAGCTTCAATAAAATAGCCGGCCACTTTGGCTTTTTCTATTTTTTTAAGTGTGTATATGATTTGGCTTTTGGTCATATAAAATAAAAGCGTCCGCATGGTGTATGCGGACGCTCTTTAATTTGAATTACTAATTAGTGAGAAACGATCAACTTAATTGTTTCTTTTCCTGTATCCGTTTTTAATGTAACGAAGTAGATACCATTACTCAACTCTTTTGTGCTGATGTTAATGGTATTTTCACCTGCATTTAAAACTTGGTCAGGAGCTGAGTTTAATAATTGTTTACCGCTGATATCGGTAAGCATAACATTAATAAGTGTAGCGTTCTGATTAGTTATTTTTAAAGTAGCAAAATCAGATGCAGGATTTGGGAAGATAGAAATGTTTCCGGTTAATCCTGAATTTCCTTTAACCGAAGCACCAACACACGTATTTGTTGTAATTGTGCTAACAATAGTTTGAGTTCCGTTAGCGTCTGTTACAACCATGTTAATAGTAAATGATCCAACGGTATTAATAGTAAAAGATGGGTTTGGAACATTGGTTGCTGAAATGACAACACCCGCTGTTGCATTCCATCCAAGTGAACAATAATTCGGAGTAACAGTTGATGATGCCGTAAAATATGCAGGAGCAACAACAGCTGTTCCGTTAGAGATACAAACTGTTGTAGGTATACCCGCCACTGCGTTAGTTGAAGCAATAGTACCGGTTGCTGCTGAAATTGCAGGATCGGTAAAGCTGGCACCGGCCATTGCAAGTGAACCTGCAGCAGGACGGTAATCCGGCGCGGTATAAGAATATGGTGTAGTTAAAATACCGGCAGTTGATAAAAGTGTATCATTCGGATTAGTTGTTCTTACCCATAAATTTGGATTAACTAAAATTCCAAAAGTACCGGTTTCCATACAACGCTCGCCATAACCTGCCACAATATTATTTTTAAAAACAATTGTGTTAGCGTTAGCGTTTCCTTCGCAAAGTGCGCCATCAATATATACACCGCGTGTTTTGTGATCCATAATAATTGAGTTCACAATTTTTAATTGTGAGTTACGACGGATGCGTGCACCTCTTCTGAAACCAGAAGCACAAGTAGCACTTGGAACTCCTCTTTGCGGACCGATCTCGGTAATGTTAGAGAAAATAGCAGTAGTTATAGGAGTTGAAACAGTTCCGTTTGGATCGTTATCTGATTCAAAACCTTCAGATGTTGAAACCGCAGGGTTATCAGAAATGTTCGGGTCACGAACACCTAAACAAAATTGAACGTTTCCATGAAAACCGTTATCAGTATCAAAATCATCATCCAAACCTCTGTAGGCAACTAAGTGGGTACAATTTACTGCACCACCAAACCATTCAAAAGAATCATCATTTGTAAAAGAGCATTGTACATAATCAATTGTTGTTCCTCTTCCAACTGCACCCATAGTTAAACCGTTAATTTCTTTATTCGGCTGGTAAACATATCCACCAAATTCAATACGAATATATTTTAAAGAACCTGAGTTATCATTATCATTCGCTCCGCCATATAATACATCCGGAGAAACAGGAAAGCCTTCTATATAATTTGTTCCGGCAGGATTAGTAAGAGTACCAGTTCCTGCAGGGCTATTGTTAGTTGCTAAACCGCATAAAATTACACCACCCCAGTCGCCTAAGCCTCTTGCGCCAGCTGCCTGATTAGATGTAAATACAATTGGATTGGTTGCCGTTCCATTTGCAATTAATTGCGAGCCTGTTTCAATCAATAAACAAGCTCCAACAACGGCTTTATCACCTAAAACAATAACTCCCGGTTGTATTGTAAGTACTGCATTGTTTTTTACAAAACATTGTGCTGAAATGAGAACTACCTGACCGGTTGTCCATGTTGTGCTTGCCGTAATATTAGTTGTAATTGTTGTATTAGGGGCAGGATAAACTTGATTTTGCGGATCCCAATTCGTCCAACCATTTGTCCACATTGGTGCAGGCGAAGGCGCGAATGCACCGCGATAACAGGTTTTTACGAGAGTAGGTGTTTGTGCAACGCCAATCCCGAATGTTAGTACTGCTAACGCAGTAAGTAAATTTTTTTTCATTTTTTTAGTTTTAATTTATGCCACAAAATTAGTTGCAAGAGGTTTGTTACAGATTAAGCCAAATTTAAATTTAGTCCAATAAAATGTTAAGCGAATGTTAAGAAGTTCAGTCTTAACTACAAATACACAGTTGATTTTTATTACAAACCAAATTCTGCTTCAGCACTTGAACACGCTCTCCGCCACGGCGGAATAAGGGCTTCAAAATATAAAAAAATATTCTTACAGTCATTCCCAATAGAATATCGGGACGCTTACCAAGTCTTTGCAACATTTACTTTTCACTACGAAATCAACGGTCTATTTACGGTTTAAAATTTAAACCCGATCAAAAAAGAATAGGTAGAACCGAAATTACGTTGAAAATTAACGAAGTCTAATTTAGAATCGTAAGCGTTATTTTTTCGGTCGGTACCTTTATAGTAAATGACCCAGTTTTGATGAAAGAGATCTTTTATGTTAAAACGAATCTCAAGTCGGTTTTTCCAAAATGATTTTGTTGCTTGTATATCAAACACAGTTCTGGCGTTTTCCCAACGGTTGGCAATTTGCTCGTTGCCCACAATGTAAATTCGTTCGCCCACGCGATTTATCATGGCCGTAAAACTAAAATTATTTTTATTGTCAACATACGAAATTCCGGTATTGATTATATACGGCGCCTGGCCCTGCATGGTACGCGTACCCGGCACTTTGTTATTAATACCAACAACATTAACAACCGATTTTATTAATGATAAATTGGAGAAGAGCGATAAGTTATTTAAAAATTTACTTGAATCTTTTTTTAAGATGGCACCTAAATTAACCCTGTATTCTAATTCGCCGCCGGTAACCTCGGCATAATTTGCGTTTTTATAATAGATCTGGCTTTCGCTGCCACCAAGCATATATCTTTCAATAGGCGAATTAAAATATTTGTAAAAACCCGAAACGGTAAACAATTGCCCGCGCCCCGGATAAATTTCAAATCTAACATCATAATTATTTATGTAACATCTTTTTAATTCGTTGTTCCCCGCAACAGATAAACGAGATTCAGGATCATACCAATTGGTTACGGCAAGCTCTCTGAATTCGGCACGGTTCAATGTTTTGTAATAAGCAACCCGCAACCCTAATTTTTCATTGATGTTATAAATAAAATTTACCGATGGCAAAAGATCATTCACAGTGCTTTTTACAAAAATGGAATCCACCTTTTTGTATTGAATGTTTACCTGCTGGGTATATGTTTCATACCTTACCCCTCCAATTAACCTTAGTTTTTCGGTGTATTTAATTTCTGCCATACCATAGGCCGCTCTCAACCGAGAAACCGCACTGTAATTATCATCATCATGTGTGATCTCTGTTGCTTTAAATCCACCAGTACCCAACGGTGTTACGCTCATGTTTTGCGCCGAAAAAATTTGATCTTCCGGCAAATACAATAAACTATCATCCTTAAAAATTCCGGGAGCCGAATATTGATTTAAACCAAATTGACGTATACTGTATGTTCTTGCTCTATCCTGATAAAATCCTCCCGCCTTCACATCAATTTTCAAATCTTTTGTCAACGTGAAAAGTCTCGACACATCTACCTTTGTACTTTTTATTAATTCATTTAATTTAGAGTACACCCTGTATCCTGAGTAATTAGGCCCGGCTCCTTGGCCGGCCGCAATATCGGCTCTGTAAACTGTATCTTTAGGATAAGGGCTGCTCGGATCCTGAATAGCATCCCATTTGGTATATGACATGAATCTTAAATTAGGAACTGTTCTTTGGATCTGGCTATAGCCCCCGTTCCAATTAATTTTGATTTTTGCTTTCGGCAAAAAATGTTCCCCGTTAAGCTGTGAAGAAAAAATTTCGTTAGCGGTAAAAAACCTTGCGTCATTTTTGTTAATGCTTCCGGGTGCCCCAAGGGTAAATGTACTTATGGTGCTTATAAATTTGTTATCGGAAACGCCGGTGAACATATTTTTTAAACTGATAGAGTTATTAGAATTTATTTTGCACGATAAATTAAGCAAGGCACCGCTCGAATTTTGGGTTTGGTTAATGGTATTAAGACTCTTTTGATCTACCTGTGGATCTGATGTGTTATTACCCGTAATACTCAAAATATCATATTCAATTCTTTTTAAACTGTATAAACTTTGTACACTATTATACGACAAACTGAAAATTACGCCTAAAAAATCGCGCTCTTTTAATTTAATATTATATCCGGCAGCAAATTGCGCAGTTGTGTTTGGTGAAAATTTGGCTTGTCGCGAATCCCAATCGCTTTTAAAGTTAGAAGCCATTTCGGCCTGTTGGTTATTGGTGATCCATAATCCCTTATCCTGCACCGGAGGTACAAGTGGAGAAAGGTTTCGAGAACCATCATCAAAACCGAATTTATCATATTTGCCACCGTTATAAATTGTTTTGGCCTTTCCGGTTGTTATGGTATTAAAACCATTACCATAATTAAACGAAATAAAGTTTTTTTCGGGAATACTTTTTGTATTCACTTGTACAATCCCTCCCGCAAATTCTGAAGGCATATCGGGAGTAGCTGTTTTGTTGATCACAATATTATCCAACATGTTAGCCGGAAACAGATCGAACGCGAACGCTTTTTTATCGGGCTCGGTGCTTGGCAGCGGAGATCCGTTCAACAACGAAAAATTATAACGCTCGTTTAATCCGCGAATAATTACAAATTTATCATCCTGTATTGTAACACCGCTTATCCTTCTCAACACATCGCTCGTATTTCTATCAGGCGTTCTTCTTATTGTTTCAGCGCTTATTCCATCACTAACACTCGCATTATTTTTTTGCTGAAGAACCAAAGCTGTATTGTTTTCTTTATTTAAAGTTACAACTATCTCAACGCCTTCCAATGAAGTAGAGGATGCCGCATCCAACTGTACATTTATGTCTGTTACATCGTTTGCCTTTACCACAACCCCGGTTATTTTTTTTGTTGTATACGAAACGTAATTTATCAAAACCGTAACCATACCCGCAGGAACATTATTAATAGAAAATTTTCCGTCAAAATCGGCCTGTGCCCCTTTGGTGGTTCCTTCAATCATGGCCGTGGCTCCGGGCAGTGTTTCACCGGTTTTCGAATCAATAATTGTTCCCGAAATTCTTCCAACTTGCGCTGAAGAAACAACACTAAAAAAAATAAAAGTAAGTAAATAACAAATTTTGTACATACGCCTTGTTTATGGCTACAAAAAAAGGCATCATAAATTACTGCTACTTAAAGTTGATGTTACCAAAACTTTAACTTAATCGATGTTTTCTGTAAATTATTTAATAATTAATTAACTTTGATGATGGGCAATTATATCTAATTTTGTGCCGTACTAAAACAATTTATGAGCAATTCAAATATAAAAATACTCCTAGTTGACGATGAACCGGATATTGTGGAGTTTTTAGGGTACAATCTGAAAAAAGAAGGATACGAAGTTTTAAGTGCAAGCAATGGAAAGGACGCTATTGAAATTGCAAAAAAAGAAATACCGCAATTAATTGTGTTGGACGTAATGATGCCGGATATGGACGGGATAGAAACCTGTCGTGAAATTCGCGAGCAAAAAGGATTACAAGATGTACTCATTGCATTTTTAACGGCACGAAGTGAAGATTATACACAAATTGCCGGCTTTGAAGTTGGTGCCGATGATTATATTACAAAGCCTATTAAACCCCGCGTTTTTATGAGCAGAGTAAAAGCGTTATTGCGAAGATTACAATCAACCACCAACACCGATTCAAATGTTGAGTTTGGTGATATTAGAATTGATAAGGAAAAACACATGGTGTTTAAAGGTGTTGAAGAAATTAATTTACCGAAAAAAGAGTTCAGATTATTTTCGCTCTTAAGCAGCAAGCCCGGCAAAGTATTTACCCGCGAATATATTTTAGAAAAAGTTTGGGGCGATGAAGTAGTTGTTGGCGACAGAACCATTGATGTACACATTCGTAAACTCAGAGAAAAAATTGGCGACAATTATTTTAAAACCGTAAAAGGTGTTGGGTACAAATTCGAGTTTTAAGCCAAATTAATTTAACTACTTAGCGCAAATAGGTTATTTATTAAGCTTTGCGCTTCGCCTCCCTGCGAGAAATATTAGGTCAGACCTTTTCACCTGTAAAATTTTCTCATCTTTGTGCCCATGTTAAATTCTCGCAAAGCCTCAATGGGTTTTATTTTCGCTACCATTTTAATTGATTGTACGGGCTTTGGCATTATCATCCCCATCATCCCTAAATTAATTGAACAGCTCAGCGGCAGTAACATTGCACAAGCCAGCATTGTTGGCGGATGGCTTTTATTTTTATACGCCATTATGCAATTTCTTTTTTCGCCCATACTCGGCGGATTAAGCGATAGGTATGGCCGCCGCCCTGTTTTACTTATTTCGTTATTGGGTTTGGGATTAGATTATTTTTTATTGGCCATGGCGCCAAACATTGCATGGCTCATTGTTGGGCGATTGATTGCCGGTATTTGCGGAGCAAGTTTTACTACCGCGGGCGCGTATATTGCGGATGTTAGTCCGCCCGAAAAGCGGGCGCAAAATTTTGGAATGATAGGCGCGGCCTTTGGTGTTGGCTTTATTGTGGGCCCGTTAATTGGCGGGCTTTGCAGCAGGTGGGGTTTGCGTGCGCCATTTGTTGCAGCGGGAATTTTATCGCTTTTAAATTTTGCCTTTGGTTTATTTTTTGTTCCCGAATCTTTAAAAAAAGAAAATCAACGAAAGTTTGATTGGAAAAGAGCAAATCCCCTGGGCACTTTTATTAATTTAAAACGACATCCTCAAATTATTGGGTTGGTTACCGCACTGCTTATTATGTTTATTGCAGGCAAAACAATTGAAACCATTTGGGGCTATTACAATATTTTAAAATTTGATTGGACCGCCCCTGAAATAGCCTATTCACTGGCCTTTGTGGGGGTTTTGGTCTCCATTGTGCAAGGCGGATTGATCCGCTGGTTCATTCCAAAATTCGGACAAATAAGATCTATTTATATTGGAATTTTATTTTATTCACTCGGTTTAATTTGTTTTGCGTTTGCAACAAGCAGTTGGCAAATGTATTTATTTTTAATGCCGTATTGCCTCGGGGGCCTTTTTGGGCCTGCAATACAGGGCCTCATCTCAAATCAAATTCCTGATAATGAACAGGGCGAAATTCAAGGTGTATTTGCGGCACTCATGAGCATTTCGGCAATTTTAAGCCCGGTAATTATGACCAATTTATTTTATTATTTTTCTAAACCCGGGGCACCGGTTTATTTTCCGGGGGCAGCATTTGCTTTAAGCAGTTTGCTAAGTGTAATTGCGGCACTGGTAATATTTATTAGTTTGCGAAAAAACGGCCTCAAAATACGCCAAAATGCCCAAAAATAGAGGCTTTTGAGGTTATAAATTTGGCTAATACTACAAAAAACGTATATTTGCAATCCTTTTGATGATAGTGTTAACGAAGCCAAAGAGGCTAAGTATTACACTATCACATCCCGATAGGCTCGGCTCATCGGGATTAGCTAAAGGAAATGGGTAAAAGTCAATACATAATTCAATTTGGCGGTTTACCTGTTGGGATTCATGAATTTGAATTTGAGGTTAACAATAAGTTCTTTAAAAGTGTTGAAAATAGTGAAGTACAAAAGGCAAACCTTGTTGTAAAAGCCATACTTACCAAACAAAATAATTTATTGCAATTAGAATTTGAAATAAACGGTACGGTTGGAATTGAATGCGACAGATGCCTGAAAGATTTTGATTATCCGATCGAATCGTCAGAAAAATTAGTTGTAAAATTCGGAAACCCTGAAGAAAGCAACGATGAGATCCTGGTGATAAATGAAGGGGCAGCGGAGTTTGATGTAGCGCACTATATTTACGAATATATTGTTTTAGCGATCCCGGTTAGAAAAGTGCCTTGTGAAATTGATGAGGAACAATTTATCTGCGATGAAGAAACACTAAAAAAATTAAAAAGCATTAGTTCCGATTCTGAAAAGAAAGAGGAACCGATAAACCCAATGTGGGAACAATTAAATAAATTAAAAAAGCATAATAAAAATTAGAAGCCATGCCAAATCCAAAAAGAAAACTATCCCGCTCGCGCACAGGTTCGCGCCGTGCTACATACAAAGCACCACACATGACCATTGCTAAAGATACTACAACCGGCGAAGCGCATTTATTGCACCGTGCACATTGGTTTGAAGGCAAATTATATTACAAAGGAAAAGTGGTAATGGAAAAAGCTGTTAAGGCCTAATACATTATTATAAAACCGTAGGATGATTGCCTGCGAAATAAAATAAATAAAAAATTTAAAACGTTGGATAATATCTTAAGTTTTAAATCGCATTAAAAAATAAAAGCCGTTCAAAATGAA
>JANYBY010000416.1 GCA_025360565.1 Bacteroidota bacterium | reverse complement strand
GCTTTTATGAGTTTATTAAATATTAGTTTTTTAAACGAAGCCATTACCGAACGGCATATTGAAAAACCGAACGAGATCTTAAATTATGTACGCCAACGGTTAACAGAGAGTATAAGTAAAGAGGGGAATAAAGATGGGTTTGACGGAATTTTACTTTGCATGGAAACCTCACCGGGACAAGAAACAAAAATAACCTATGCAGCTTCGAACAACTCGCCTGTGTTGATCAAGAACGGAATTTTTTACGAGTTGGATGCGGATAGAATGCCGGTTGGAGTGGGGGAGAGGAAAGAAGATTTTAAATTGCACACGATTGATTTTACGAAAGGCGAAATGTTGTATTTATATACCGATGGATACGCCGATCAGTTTGGAGGGCCAAAAGGAAAAAAATTTAAATATAAAAAGCTCAACGATCTTTTACTTTCCGTTTGGGCTAAACCTGTACCTGAACAAAAAGAAATACTTCTAAAACAATTTGAAGAATGGAAAGGAAGTTTGGAACAGGTTGATGACGTTTGCATTATAGGCATTAAACTTTAATTTGTATGGAAGATCTTACAAAAAAATACGCTAACGGAGAAATAACCATTGTATGGAAGCCCGATAGGTGTATCCATTCCACCAATTGCTGGAAAGGAACCGGGGCTTTACGCGAAGTGTTTGATCCTGCAAAAAAACCATGGATCACACCATTTGGTGCAAGCACCGAAAAAATAATTGAACAAATAAAAAAATGCCCATCGGGTGCTTTAAGTTATTTCTGAGCGTTTACCATTCCAACCGCCATACAAAGCGGAGCAAAAAATCCGTAAAGAATTCACCCTCTATTCCTCACCCTGTTCGGAATAACAGGGCGGTGTTCAGGATGACACAATTGTTTAATAAAAAAAGCCTGTATTTGGTCAATTTTTTGGCGACATGGTTGTTTTTATATAAAGTTTATATTAAATTTGAAGATGGTTAAATTTTTAACCTGATGTAATTTTATAAATAAAGAGCATATGAAAAAATATTCGGTTGATGGCACATCTGTTACTCCTTTAATTAATTTTGATCTGGCCGTTGGCGAATTGGAAGTTAGAGGATTTTCAATTCCCGAAAACTCTATTGAATTTTACAGGCCCTTAAACGAGGCTTTGGATAAATATATGACGGCAGCACAGGAAACTACCAATGTTACATTTGAGCTTGAATATTTTAACACGAGCTCGTCCAAATGTTTGTTGGGTATTTTAAGAAAATTAGAATCCATTAATAAAAGCGGAAGCAAAGTTACTGTTAATTGGCTGTACGAAGATGGGGATGAAGATATGTTGCAGGCCGGGCAGGATTATCATGCCATCATCAGCCTTCCGTTTAAAATGAAACCGGTAAGCGAAAATAATTAGTACTGAAGTTTTGTGAGCAATAGCTAGCTTCAACTTCAGGAATTACATAATTTACATCATTTTTAAAAAGCCCGAAAGGGCTTTTTTTGTTTTCAGGCAAAAGAATGCTGAGATTTGTAGCACGGTAGTTTAACCTTTTTTACGATGAAGGGGTACACGGCGAATGTAAAACCGAAAAAAATGAATTACGGCAGATTAAATTTTGTAAAAAAAGGGATCAGCTGGCTGCATGATAAGCTGAATGAAAAACAATTCCTGATCTTTTCGAGCATACTTGTTGGTGTTAGCGCGGGCCTGGCTGCTGTGGTGCTTAAATTTTTTGTGCACTCCATCAGCAAATATGTTATTCAAAATAATATTTTTCAATTCAGCAATACGTATTTTTATTTAATAATGCCGCTGATAGGTTTATGCATCACCGTTTTTATTGTACAACGTTTTTTTAAGGGTAATTTAAAAAAGGGTACAGGCGATATACTTTTTTCGATCGCTAAAAAAGGAAGTTTTTTACCTTTTACACAAATATATTCGCACATCTTTACAAGCGCGGTAACAGTTGGTTTTGGTGGTTCTTCGGGGTTGGAGTCGCCCATTGTTAGTACCGGCGCGGCTATAGGGTCAAACTATGCGCGAAGATATAAATTGAGTTACCGCGACAGGACTTTGCTTTTGGCGGCAGGTGCCGCCGGTGGAATTGCCGGTGCATTTAACGCGCCTATAGCCGGCATTTTATTTGCCCTTGAAGTTTTGCTGGTAGATATTAATATTACCGCGTTTATTCCATTATTGATAGCATCGGCATCGGGCGCATTGCTTTCTAAAATAATTTTGCACGAAAATATTTTATTGTATTTTAATTTAAAACAGCCCTTCAATTATCACAACGTACCCTTTTATTTGTTGTTGGGATTAATTGCGGGCATAATTTCTTTATACCACATTAATTTTTTTGAGAAAGTGGATGATCTTTTCAAAAGAATAAAGTCAAATTATTTGCGTCCTGTTATTGGCGGGCTTATGCTGGCGCTGCTTTTTGCATTTTTTCCTACCCTGTTCGGAGAGGGATACAGCAGTATAAAGTCTTTAGCCGATATGCAACTATCCGAAGTTTATAAGAACAGTGCAATAAGCAATTTTATTACAAACGATTGGCTTATTTTGGGTTTTGTTTTTTTAACCTTGCTTATTAAAGCGTTGGCCGTTGGTGTAACGCTTGGCGCCGGGGGTATTGGCGGTAACTTTGCGCCTTCGCTTTTTGTGGGCGCCTATTTGGGTTTTACCTTTGCTTTTCTTTTAAAATTATTGGGTTTCGAAAATATTCCGGTTACCAATTTTATACTGGTAGCCATGGCGGGTACATTAAGCGGCGTTTTTCACGCGCCATTAACCGGTATTTTTTTAATTGCCGAAATAACCGGGGGTTACGAACTCATAATTCCGCTCATGATCGTTTCCTCCATCAGTTTTGTAATTGTAAAATATTTCCATCCCGATTCAATGGATATCAGAAAACTAAAAGAAAAAGGAACCATAATTTCTGAACACAAAGACACCAGTATTTTAGGCAAAATAGAAATTGAGGCTTTAATAGAACACGATTTTATGGTTATTAACCCCGATGATAAACTAAGAAGTATAGTTGAAAAAATAAAGGACTCAAAACGAAACACATTCCCGGTGGTTAACAAAACCAACGAACTTGTTGGCATTATTAATTTGGATAATATTAAAAAGGAAATGTTCAATCATGAATTGTATGACAGTGTTATTGCAAAAGAATTAATGCAAAAGCCGGAAACCAAAATAAATGCCTCGGATGATATTTTTGTTATTATGAAAAAATTTGAAGAGTCGGGTCAATGGAATTTACCTGTAACCGAAAATGGAATTTATATCGGGTTTTTATCTAAATCAAGCATCCTCACAAAATACCGGAACGAGTTGTTGGCTTCGGTGTGATAATTTCTCAACGAGGAATTTAACCACGGAGCTAACCACTGAGCTAACCACTGAGCTAACCACGGAGCTAACCACGGAGTTAATCACGGAGCTAACCACGGAGACACAGAGAGCACTGAGAAACACGGAGATTATTTTCTCTTTGGTTGAATTAAGAAACTACACACAAGAAGAGGTTAACCACAAACATTTTTTACTCTGTGGTTTTCTCCGTGTCCTCTATGTTCTTCGTGGTTAGAAGGCCGGTTGGCCCAAATCTTCCCCCATTTTACGGTGTTTTTGTTTAAAATTGGCATTAATAATAAGGAACCGTTATATTTATATCAAATTAAAATTATTTTGTATGTTATTACTTAAACGTTTTTTGACCGTAGTGCTTTTAATAAGCTTTTCATTTAACACTCAGGCAGCATTAAATAAAAAGAAAAAACCAAAAGAAACGCCAAAACCTGCTGCGGCACCCGAACCCGAAAAGTTTCCGAAACCATACAACAAATTAATAACCGCGAAAGCAATTACTAAACGCGGCTTAATTGATGTACATAAAATAGATGAAAAATATTATTTCGAAATTAAAGACAGTTTGTTTGGTCGCGAAATGATGTCGGTTACACGCTTTACCAAAACCGCTGCCGGTGGTGCTGTATTTGGGGGCGAAGAAGTAAATTCTCAGGTTTTAAAATGGGAAAAAGGTGCCAACAATAAAATATTTTTACGAACTGTTACATTTGTTATTACAAGTCAGGATAGTTCAAAACCCATGTTTCAGGCGGTAAAGAACAGCAATGCCGATCCAATAATTGCCGTTCTTGAAATTAAAGCTATAAAAAAAGATACCTGTGTGGTGGTTGAGGTAACCGATCTGTTTAACAGCGATAATGTTTCTTTTTCTATTGGCGCCTGGGCAAAACAAAATTTAAAATTAACTGCGTTTCAAAAAGACAGATCGTATATTAGCAAGATACTTTCTTTCCCTTTAAACACCGAAGTAAAAACAGTAAAAACATTCGATATTGCCCCGCCTACTGCCACCATGCTTCCGGGGGCATACCTGCCGGCGGCGTTAAATTCGGGATGCGTAACATTTGAATTTAATACCTCCATTATTTTATTGCCAAAAAATCCAATGCGTATGAGGCACTACGATCAAAGAGTTGGTTTTTTTACAAATGAAGTAACCATGTTTGGCGAAGAATCGCAAAAAACAGAAAATCAAGCTTACGCCATTCGCTGGCGACTTGAGCCAAAAAATGCCGCGGACGCCGAGAAACAAAAAAAGGGAGAATTAATAGAACCCAAAAAACAAATTGTGTATTATATAGATCCGGCAACGCCTTTAAAATGGCGTAAATATTTAAAAGCAGGTGTGGATGATTGGGCAGCTGCCTTTGAAAAAGCGGGATGGAAAAACGCGATCAAAGGAGAATATTGGCCCGAGAAGGATTCAACCATGAGTTTGGAAGACGCGCGTTTTTCCGTGATCCGATATTTTGCGTCAAATATTCAAAACGCTTATGGCCCAAATGTAAACGATCCGCGCAGTGGCGAAATTCTAGAAAGCCATGTGGGCTGGTATCACAACGTAATGAAACTATTACACAACTGGTATATGATACAAGCATCTGGATCAGATAAACGCGCGCAGAAAAAAGATTTTGATGATGAATTAATGGGGCAACTCATTCGTTTTGTTTCATCTCACGAAATAGGCCACACGCTTGGCCTACGCCACAACATGGGCGCCAGCTCGGCCACACCGGTTGAAAAACTGCGCGATAAAGATTGGGTTGCAAAGAACGGGCACACCTCGTCAATTATGGATTACGCCAGATTTAATTATGTGGCGCAACCCGAAGATGGTGTTACCGATCTGTTTCCGCGTATTGGCGATTATGATAAATGGGCCATACAATGGGGCTACAGTTATTTTGCCGATGCAAAAAACGCGGAAGAAGAAAAAGCGCTTTTAAATACTATGACAAAAGAAAGTTATAAAGATCCGCGTTTACATTTTGGTACTGAGATAAGTTCATGCGACCCGCGTTACCAGACAGAAGACCTTGGGGATAACGCCATGAAAGCATCGGAATACGGAATTAAAAACTTACAGCGCTTAATGCCGAATTTAATTTCGTGGACAAAAACAGATGGAGAGAGTTACAGCGAATTGGAAGAAATGTATAATAACGTTACCAGCCAATTCAGAAGATACATGGGCCATGTAAGCAAAAATATTGGGGGTATTTACGATAGCCCGAAAACATACGATATGCCCGGCGATGTTTACCAGGCTGTGCCAGCAGCACTTCAAAAATCGGCCCTTGATTTTTTGAACGAAAAATTATTTCAAACACCAACCTGGTTGCTGGATCAGAATATTTTTAATAAAATTAAACCCGAGTGTGGGGTAGAGGCGGTAAAGATGATACAAACAGGCACATTAAATAATTTGCTCGCGGGCGATAAATTAGTAAGGCTTATAGAGACAAGTACTTTAAAAGCCGACAATTTTAAAGTAAGCGATCTGATCTCGAATTTGCATACAGGCATTTGGGCCGAATTAAAAGGCGGAAAAACAATTGATGTTTACCGTAGAAATTTGCAAAAAGTATTCACCGCCAAATTGATCGAGTTAATGAAAGCCGAAAATACAGTGGTAATGTCTATTCCTCCGGGCGCAAGATATAATCAAAATGGAGCAATGGTTAATTTAAATTTAACCGATGTACCATCTATTGTAAGAGCTAATTTGGAGCAGATAAAAAACGAAATTAAAACAGCGCTTGTAACTACAACAGATGTTTTAAGTAAATATCATTTGCAGGATATGTATCAAAAGATAGATCACGCGTTGAATCCGAAATAATATTCAAACACGGAGGTACGGAGGCACAAAGGCACAAAGATTTTTTTTATGGTTGGAAATCTAAACGTATTTATATTTTTAAAATCAAATGATAAATTATAAACACGAGAAATTAAAGCGCAGAGAATTTTCTTTGTGCCTCAGTGACTTTGTGTCTCAGTGTTTAATAAAAGAATGAGTTCGCGCCGCAATTTTATAAAAACCACCGGATTAATTACAGCGGGTTCTTTATTGGTACCATCTGCAGCGCTTGCAAAATTGCCCCTTGAGCATAAAACAAAAATTAAACCCTCGGCATTAAAAGCCGGCGATACGGTTGCCATTACTTCGCCGGCCGGCGCGGTGTGGGATGAGAATCAGGTGGATATTTTTTCGACTATTTTAAAAAGTTTTGGTTTTAAGATAATTCTTGGTAAAACATTAAGAGAAAAATTTGGATATTTTTCGGGCACCGATGAATTTAGAGCAAAAGAACTAAACGAATTTTTTGCCGATAAAACAGTGAAAGGTATTTTTTGCATGAAAGGCGGATGGGGTTGCGCAAGAATATTAGATAAAATTAATTACGAAACAATTCAAAAAAATCCGAAAGTATTGATCGGTTTTAGTGATATTACAACTTTGTTAATTGCCATCACCGCCAAAACCGGACTGATCACGTACCACGGCCCGGTGGGCAATTCGGGCTGGAACGATTTTACAAAAACTGTTTTTGGCGCAGTAACAATGGTTTCGCAAACGTTTGAATACCCGTTGAACCCGGCATCAGAAGATAAAATTGTAACCATAAATTCGGGCGTTGTGAGCGGTGAATTGATGGGCGGAAACTTAACCGTACTCTCAGGCATTATTGGCAGCGCGTATTTACCGGACTGGAAAAATAAAATTTTATTTTTGGAAGAAGCAAAAGAAGAACCATACAGCATTGATAGAATGCTCACGCAATTAAAATTAGCGGGTGTATTAAATTCTATCAGTGGTTTTATTTTTGGGAGATGTGCTAAGTGCGATGCCGAAGAACCTTTAAAAGCGTTTACATTTGATCAGGTTATTAAACAACACATTCAGCCTTTAGGCATGCCGGCCTTTACCGGCGCCATGATCGGGCACATCGAAAATAAATTAACCGTGCCCTTGGGAATTAAAGCAACAATGAACGCTGACAAAGGAAGTATTAAGTTGGAGGAGAGCGCGGTGGTTTGATTTTGGTTTGCCGGGGCACCGTCATCCCGACGAAGTAGGCCTGCCTGTCTGCCTTCGTTATCACTTTGGCAGATAAACCGGGTAGGCAGGGATCCGTTTTAAACGAATGTTCTTCTTGATGGCATCTGATTAGAACGGATTGCTCGTACCTCGGAATGAAGGGGTGATGGGGTGTGACCAGAACGGATTCCTTCCCGCGAACTGATCACGATAGCTATCGGTACGGGCTGTACCTCGGAATGCCCCATGACTAGGGAATCAAACCAACCCCGGCAGTTTAAAACCGATCAATAAAATATCATCCACCTGTTCAAGTTGTCCCTTCCAATTATAAATTGTGGTTTCAAGAATATTTTTTTGCTCTTCCATCGGTTTTCCGGTTATCGAAATAATAAGGTCTTTCAACTGTTTGTACTTAAATTTTTTTCCGCCTGCTCCTCCAAATTGATCCGCGTAACCATCGCTGGCAATATAAAAACAATCGCCCGGCTTATAATTTATTTTATGGGTTGTAAAAGGTTTTGGTTCTCCGCCATAAACGCCAATGGGTTGTTTGTCACCTTTCAGTTCAATCAGCTCACCATTACTTACAATATATAATGGATTGTTGGCGCCGGCAAATTCTAATTCGCCGTTTGATCTGTTATAAGTACAAAGTGCAATGTCCATTCCGTCTTTGTTTTCACCTGAAGCGCCTGTTTGATGAAGCGATTTCATTATATTTTCTCTTAAAAGGTCTAATATTTTTCCGGCTACAGTAACTTCTTTTTCATTTACAATTTCATTTAAAAGCGTATTGCCTATCATACTCATAAAAGCGCCGGGTACACCATGCCCTGTACAATCAGCGGCCGCGATAATTATTTTCCCCTTTTTTTCAGAGAACCAAAAAAAATCTCCGCTCACAATATCTCTTGGCCTGAATAAAATAAAAGAATCGGGCAGGGCACCTCTAATAGCGGCTTTGGATGGAAGTATGGCCTCTTGTATTTTTTTGGCGTATAAAATACTATCTGTTATTTCTTTATTCTTGTCTTCAAGTTGTTCTTTTTGATGTACAACCTCTTGTGTTCTTTCTTCCACTTTATTTTCGAGCACTTTTTTTTCGCGGTTTAATTTTTTCTCCCTGTGCTTAATGTAGGCCAGCACAATTAAAATTCCTGCCACAATGCAAAGGATCCTAAACCAGGTGGTTTTCCAAAAAGGCGGGCGAATGATTATTTTTACTGTTGCGCCTTTTTCATTCCAAAGCCCATCGTTATTTGACGCTCTTACTTTAAAAGAATACGTTCCCGGAGATAAATTTGCGTAATGCGCTGTTCGCCTGTTACCGTTGTATTGCCAGTTCCTATCAACACCTTCCAGTTTAAATGAATATTGATTGTCTTCAGGACTTGCATAACTTAAAGCAACAAACTCAAAAGATAAATTGTTTTCAGAATAAGAAAGAACCAATTCTTTAATGGAAAATATTGGACCCTTAAAATTTATTATTTCTTCATGTTTTTTAATGGATGTAATAATAACAGGTGGAACATATTTGTTGTTTTCAAGACTATCGGGATAAAATGAATCTAAACCCTCGGTGCTTCCAAAATAAACTTTACCGGTTTTTGATATGCAGGAAGCGTTTGGAAAAAAAAGCCTGCCTCTTATTCCATCGCGCACATCGTAATTAATAAAAGTTTTTGAATTTTTATTGAAACGCGAAATTCCTTTTTTTGTACTTATCAGCAATTGCGATCTATTGTCCTCCTCAATAGCCATGATCATATTGTCGGGCAAGCCATCCTTTGTTGTAAAGTGTTCAAACGTTTTGGTTGCGGGAATAAATCTATCAAGGCCATTTCGTGTACCAACCCAAAGTGTTCCGGTTTTATCTTCAAGCAACGTGTAAACCGTATTGTGCGTTAAACTTGTTGAATCATTCGCGTTGTGGTAAAAACGGGAAAACGATCTTGTTTCATAATTATATGTATTAAGCCCAAGATCTGTTGCTATCCAAAGCTCGCCGGATCTTGTAACATAAAGTTTATTGACAGTGTTATTACTGATACTTTTATCATTTTTTGGATCGTGCTTAAACCTTACAAATTCTTTGGTGCTACGGTCAAAAATATTGAGGCCATTTAAAGTTCCCACCCAAAAATTTCCTTTTTTATCTTCGGCAATTGAATAAACGTAATTGTCGCTTAAGGTTTTATCATTCCGCGGATCATGTGTGTAAGATGTAAACGCACCTGTTTTCTTTTCAAACTCAACTAATCCGCCCCTGTAACTTCCGAGCCACATCTTTTCATTAAGTCCACAGTAAACAACTCTGATCTTATTAAACCCTGTGTTATTTCCATCCTTAGCATCTTTTTTAAAATTGGTAATTTTTTTCTGAAGCGGATCAAACCTGTCAACTCCGCCATCCCATGTTCCGATCCAGATCGTTCCATCCGGATCTGCCGCTATACCGCGAACAGAATTATGACCAATGCTGAGAGAATTACCCGGGTTGCTATTAAAAAAATTAACCTGCTTTTTAAGATCAACAAATTTACTGATACCCGCTCCTTCAGTGCCAACCCATAAAATTCCCGAACGGTCGAAATGCAAAGACCAGACATCATTAAAATTTAAACTGTTTATGTCATTCGCATCATGTGAAAATCTTTCAAAAGTTTCGGTTTTCAGATCAAACCTGTTAAGCCCGGTTCCGTATGTTCCCACCCAAACATTTCCCTGCTCATCTTTTGCAATGGGCCATGCAAGATTGCTGCCAATGCTTTTTGGATCTGAGGCATTAGATAAAAAAGACTTAAAAGTTTCTTTTAAGGGATCAAATTTATTTAACCCTCCCCCCCAGGTGGTGATCCAAAAAAAACCATTGTCCTCAAATATTGAGCCAACTATATCGCAGCTAATTGTGCTTGGATCTTTAGCATTATGTTTAAAATGTTTAAACGTTCCTGTTTTTGTATCTAACTTATCAAGACCTCCGCCCCAGGTTGCGAGCCACATATTCCCTTGAGGGTCTTCATAAATATCCCAAATGGCGCCTTTTGAAACGGTATTAATATTATTGGCGTTGTTTTTGTAACGCTGAATAACTTTTCCTGTTTTCTTATCCAACACATCAAACCCTGATTCAAGGGTTCCGATCCAAAGCTCTCCTTTTTTTGATTCATGAATACTGTAAACATTATTGCTGCTGATACTTTTCGGATCATTGTCATCATGCAAAAAGCGAACTACATTATGTGTATTGGGATCAAAACGGTTAAGCCCGCCGTTTTCTGTACCTAACCAAAGGTATCCGTCTTTATCCTGAATAAGAGAAAAAATATTATTGTTCGAAATTGTATTTACGTCAGAAGGGTCGTTTTGAAATACTTTAAACTCATAACCGTTGTATTTATTAAGGCCATCCTGAGTGGCAAACCATAAAAAACCTTCAGGATCTTCAACAATGGCTGAAATGGCTTTATTGGAAAGGCCTTGTTCGAGAGGAATGACCTGGAATTTAACTGAATTTTTTTGGGAGAAAATAGTTAATTGTATGAAATTAAAAACAAGAAAGCAGAAAAACACTTTACTTTTTAAGATCGTGAAAAAGTATTTTTTCATGGTTTTTCTGTGGGTAAGAGGAATGCATAAAGATAATAGAAAATATAGCATACAAAAAAGTATTGATTTTACCTTATTTAAATAATATTTATCTTTAGCCAATATGAAACGGAAATTCACATTTATACTCGCCATTGCATTTTTACCGTTTTGTATAATTTCAAAAAGCATAACTCTTTCGGGAAGCGTATTTGGCTTTTTGGGCGAAAAGGTTTTGCTGATGCGCAAGGCAAGTAAAAATGTAAGTTTCGAAGGTCCCTTAACAGGTGCAAGTATTGTACTCACCGGTAATGGCATTAACCAAACCATGTTTACCGATATTACCGGCACCTATTCTGTTACGCTTAAAGAAAAAGGAGCTTACAAACTGCAGGTTAAAATGCAAGGGTATTCGTTGGTCTCAATAATGATCATGTTTGATGACGAAGGATTAAAAACCCATTACCCCGCGCTTTCATTTATTTTAAAAAAGGATGATAATTCGGATAACAATCTTGGTGAGTTACTGATAGAGAACAGCGGTAAATTAACCTTTAATCCCAACACTAACTTTAAATCAAACAACGCGGAAGTGATGCACTCAAACACCACTTTGCTTGATAAAGCCGCTTTAATTAATAACTCTTCCGCCACCAACATTATTCGCAGCAATCTCGTTGTAGAAAAAATTATTGATAACGGAAAAATAAAAATAAGCGAGGCGGATACTGTTATTCCAAAACAGGAGATTGTTTCAGCGCATGTAGTAAATAAACTTTTAAGCGATACGGTTTTAAACGCCGATAGTTTGCGTTCTTATATTGACAAATACAAAACAATGCTCGCGCAATTAAAGCCCGGCGAAAAAAATTACAGCTTGCTGAAAGCGCAAATTGTGAATGCCGAAAATAAATTGCAACAAGATCGATCACTTATTGCCCTGCAAAAACAACAACTTTTGGATGGCCGGAAAAAAATAATGTTTGTCGGCCTCTTCGCGGTATTTGCCCTGCTTTCAATGTTATTACTGTTGTTTGTATTGCGTCAGCGAAAAAAACATGTGGGCTTGCTCGACGAAAAGAACAAGAACATTACCCGAATAAACGGAAAAATGCTTAGTAGTATACGCTATGCTGCAACCATGCAAACAAGTTTATTTAAAGATAAAAAGCAACTGAACCAATTGTTTAAAAACGCTTTTATTTACAATCAGCCAAAAGATATACTCTCGGGCGATTTTTATTGGTTTGCGCATAAAAACGGCCATAAAATTGCGGTGGTGGCAGATTGCACGGGGCACGGGGTTCCGGGCGCTTTGCTAACTATTTTGGGAAATAATATTTTGGAAGATGTTGTGCATGCAAAAGGAGAAATTGTGCCCAGTAAGATTTTAATGGCGCTTAGCCAAGCGGTGGTGGCTGCTTTTTCGCACAGCAACGAATTAGAGTATGGTATGGATATTACCATTATGAGCTGCAAAGAAGGTTCGGACGAAATGATGTTTTCGGGAATTACAAATGGGTTATACCATTGCGCTAACGGAGAGTTAAAATATATTCCGGTTACACCAAAAACTATTGGCCCGGAACTTGAACCGTCCGATTTGAAAGACAAGATAATTAGAATTAATAAAGGCGATTGTTTTTATATGCTGAGTGATGGTTACGCGGATCAATTTGGGGGGCAAACAACAGGCATTGAAAAATATAACGTTTTACGCCTTGCCGAAATACTGAAACGTTTATCAAAAGAAAGTAATTTTTTAAATTCGGAAAATCTGTTGAAAACCGAATTTGAAACCTGGAAAGGTAAACGTGACCAGATCGACGATGTAATGGTATTGGGAATTCGGTTCGACTAAACCTTTTTCTCAGTAAGACTCATATTGAGCTGCAAAAAAATAGATTTTATCTCTTCACCTTTCATTCTGATGAGCTCATCGGTTGGGCTATAGATCCAGTTAATTTTTAAGGCATTATCTTTAGCCGCAATTCCGCGTATCAATTTCATGAGTTGTTTGTTCGACATTGAGTTCATGTAATGAAGGTCAATTTCCATGCTGATGCCGCAGAAATTTTCATCGAAAAAAGCAAATATTTTTTCGCTAAGAGGCGTGTAAAAATCTAAAGCGTTCTCAGGCATTGATAGGCCTTTGATAAGGATGGTGTTAACACCTTTATTTTTTTGCAAAATAACAGCCGGTGTATCTTCTAACGCTTTTATTTCGTATACTTCGTTACTCATTTTTTATCTTAATACTTAATATAAGATCATTTGTAAAATTAGGCTTTTTTATGGTATGACAAAAAATTTTTTCGGGATGAACAAGGGCGGCAACATCTATTAAACCAACTCCGCTATCGGTAGAAAAATCAGTAAGTACCTCTTTGCTATAGGCAGTCAACGCTTTTTTATCGCTCGCGTTTAACTTGTTGGTTTTTTCCTGTAATTTTTGGGCATGTGTTTCCAACACTTCATTATAGGTTGTTACCGAAAGCCCTTCTTTATTCCACTCCAATGTAAGCTGGCCTTTAGTAATTTCGTTATGGCGCACACCATGCTTTTTTACATTCTGTGTAAGTTCAATCAAAATATGATGCAAAACCTTATTGGTGCCGCCTTCAGTTTCTTTTTTAACTGTTTTTAAAAAGTTGAGTAGGGCGTGCACAAAATTATTTGAAAAATCACCGCCGTAATAAAGCGTGCTTTGGTTATTGCCAAAACAAGTGTTTAATTTATTTACAACAGCAAATGTTTCTTCAAAATTTGGAAAATGTTCCAAATTATTTCGTTCGAGCGGCAATGCAAAACCAAGGCAGTAGGATGAAATAGAATCATCTATTTTTTTAAATTCGTAAAATAATCGGTTATGTGTTTTGCGCGCAATATCAATTAAACCCAAGCCGGCGCCTTTTTCGGTGGCAATTTCAGAGGCCAATACTTCATTAAATTTTTGATCTAGCTCTTCGCGGCTTTTATTCACCAGCGAATCAAGGCGATTTTTTAGTTCGTTTACCTTCTCATTCTCAATTAAATTTTGCGAATAAATATAAAAGTTATGCTCATCCATATAAATAAGCGATGAATCACCTGATTGCCCCTTGTGGGTACTATACCTTTCAACATTTTGTAAAGCCTCAATTACAACGTAAAGCAAAGGTTTAAAACTGGCCTTTTTAAAAAAAAGACTTAAATTCTTTTCAATTATTTTTAAGAGTGCAAAGGCGGGCATGTTTTCGTAATTGCCCTGATAAAAAATAATAAAAGGAAATTTACTGCAGTGTTCCGCCAGTTTTAATCTTGTATTGAGCATGCGTAAGAGTCTGTTTAAAATTTGTCTACTTATTTGTTTATGCTTCTTTTGCTGCCCCCGATAGCTATCGGGGTCGTTAAATTTTTCGCCATAAATGTAAAATTATGCCTGCAAAATTTGCCTTGTTTCGCTCAAAAATAAGCAATAAACAATTTTACTATTCAAATTTAAACAGGCTCTAACAAATTTAAACTTTTTTTTGAATGAATTGCGCATCGAAAGTGCCAACCCAATAAATCTAAAATTTAGTTATTATTCGGGAATACTACAATTTGTAGCAATACCATTGCACTTTCCTCCTTAATTTTATACCGTGTTTGCTATTATTGATATTGAGACCTGCGGCGGTAAATTTGAATTCCAAAAAGGAAGGATAACTGAGATCTGTATTTTAGTGCACGATGGTTTGCAAGTGGTAAATAATTTTACTACGCTGATAGATCCCGAATGTAATATCTCCCCTTATTTTACAAGCCTAACAAACATTACAAATGATATGGTTGCCAACGCGCCAAAGTTTCACGAAGTAGCAAAAAAAATAATTGAACTAACAGAGGGGTGCATTTTTGTAGCGCATAATGTTGGGTTTGATTACAGCTTTATTAAAAGCGAATTTGCCTCGCTTGGATATAAATATAAACGCGATACTTTATGTACCGTTAGGTTAAGCAGAAAATTAATGCCGGGAAGAATATCTTACAGTCTTGGGCATTTGTGCGCGTCGCTTGGAATTGAGATCTACGGAAGGCATAGAGCGGAAGGTGATGCGGTGGCAACTGCCCAGTTGTTTGACCTTCTTATAAGATTAAAATCAGAACACCCTCAGTATAAGAATATGGGCGTTGAAGAAATAATGGCAAGGCGTATTGATAAAATTAAACAGTATATATTAAATAAATTACCGGAAGAGTGCGGTGTTTATTATTTTTTAAATAAGGAACAGGAAATTATTTACATAGGTAAAAGCACCAATGTTTACCAGCGGGCACAAAGCCACTTTGGTACGCATGAAATAAAAGGAAAAAAAATGTTGAACGACCTGTACAATGTTGATTTTGTTTTAACCGGGAGCGAATTGATCGCTTTATTATTGGAGGCCGAAGAAATAAAAAAATATAAACCCAAATACAACCGCATGCGCAAATCGGATGTGTTTAGCCATTGTATTGATTGGTTCAAAGATAAAGCCGGTATTATTAATTTTAAAATAACCGAATACGATGCGGCCGAAAATGCGGTTTTGTCGTTTACCTCCTATATTTCGGCACGTAGCCGCTTAGAGAGTTTGCTGGAGGAACATACCTTGTGTTTAAAATATTGTGGCTTAACAAGTGAAGAAGCGGTTTGTTTTAATCACCAGATAAAAACGTGCAACGGTATTTGCGCCGGACAGGAAGGAATTGAAATATATAATAAAAGGGCGCAAACGATCTTAAATGAATATTTATTTAAGAACAAAAATTTTATTATTTACGACAGGGGTAGGGAAGTGGACGAGCGTGCCCTTATATTAGTAGAAGGTGGAAAATACAAAGGTTATGGTTATATAGATTCAACTCACCAAATAGCTTCGGAAGAGGAATTGAAATACGTGGCTACCCCAAAAAAATATTATCCCGATTGCGATACCCTTGTAAGGGGATGGATGAAAAATAATAAATTTAAATTGATAGAGTTGAAATAGGGGTCGTTGCCTCCGGCGCACCGCGTTTCCCCAATGCGTCCGTCATTCTGAGCG
>JANYBY010000296.1 GCA_025360565.1 Bacteroidota bacterium | reverse complement strand
TCGAAGAACAAAAAGCACGTTCGCGCGCTGCAATGGAAGTAGATACTGATGATTGGATCTATGTAGAAGAAAATAAAAGCCTCGGTAAGAACAAAGAAAAAGAAACCGAATTTATAGGATATGACGGATCGGAATGCGAATCGTTTATTATTCGCATCAGAAAAGTAAAAGCAAAAAATAAAGAGCAGTTTCATTTGGTATTGAACAGAACCTCGTTTTACGCTGAGAGCGGCGGTCAGGTTGGCGACACAGGCGTTTTGCAAAGCGTTGACGAAAAGTTAATTATCACCGATACAAGAAAAGAAAACGGTGTTATTATTCATTACACCGATAAATTACCCGAAAAATTAAACGCGGCTTTTATTGCCAAAGTAAATACCGGTAAACGATTAAGTACAACCAATAATCACTCAGCCACTCACCTGCTCCACGCCGCTTTAAGGCAAGTTTTAGGTACTCATGTTGAACAAAAAGGAAGTTTGGTTAACGAAGAACATTTGCGTTTTGACTTTTCGCATTTTGCAAAAATTACCGAAGAGGAAGTTTTACAAATTGAAAAACTGGTGAATACAAAGATCCGCGAGAATATTAAAGGAGACATCAAGCTGATGAGCATTGTTGATGCTAAAAAAACCGGGGCAATGGCTTTGTTCGGCGAAAAATACGGAGACATTGTTCGTGTAGTTACGTTTGACAAGAATTATTCGATAGAATTGTGCGGCGGCTGTCACGTGGAAGCGACCGGCCAGATTGGATATTTTAAAATAACTTCGGAAGGCGCTGTAGCAGCCGGTATCAGGAGGATAGAGGCCATCACATCAGATAAAGCTGAAGAATTTTTTGATAACCAAACACATCTCATTCATGAATTAAAAACTTTATTAAAAAATCCGAAAGATCTTTTAAAAAGTGTTACGGGCTTAATTGAAGAAAATCACGAACTTAAAAAGGAGGTGGGTCAATTTTTAAAACAAAAAGCTGCTGAAATAAAAAAAGAACTTATGGCTTCCGTTGAAAAGCGCGGCGAAATTAATTTTATAACAAAACAAATTAAATTGGACAGTGCGGAAGAAATAAAAAACTTGCTGTTTGAGTTAAGGAATGAGATCCCTAATCTATTTTGTGTTCTTGGTGCCGAAGTAAAAGGTAAACCGAGCATTTCTGTTATTATAAATGATGCGCTTGTAAAAGAAAAGGATTTTAATGCGGGAAATATTGTACGGGAATTAGCTAAAGAAATAAACGGCGGTGGTGGCGGACAGCCATTTTATGCGCAAGCCGGCGGAAGTAACCTTGAAGGATTGAACGCCGCATTGGAAAAAGCGAAAAAATTACTATGAGTACAATTACCATCATCGGCGGCGGAAATTTAGGCAGAGCCATTGCAGAAGGATTGATCAATTCTAAATTTTGTAAAACTTCTGATATTACCATTACTAAGCGGAATGTAGAGTCGCTCGACGATTTAAAAAAGAAAGGCGTTAAAACTACAAATGATAATAATGCAGCTGTAAAAAAAGCGAATGTGATTGTATTATGCGTAAAACCTTTTCAGGCAAAAGACGTTTTAAAAGGGATTTCAAGATCGATTGGCTATAAACAAATTTTGGTCTCCTGCGTGTCGAGTGTTTTGATACAAGATATCCGTGAGATAACCAACAAACAAATTTGTATTTTCAGAGCAATGCCAAATACTGCCATGGCCATTTCGGAAAGCATGACCTGCATTGCTTATTCAAAAGCGGATACAGCCCAAATAAAGAATCTTGAAAATATTTTTAACGCGCTTGGTAAAACAATAATTATTGATGAAAAATTAATGGATGCAGCTACCATCCTAGGTGCATGCGGTACTGCTTTTGCTATGCGTTACATCAGAGCAAACATTCAGGCCGGCATAGAAATTGGGTTTGATGCTAAAACGGCTAGATTGATCGCGGCACAAACCGTAAAAGGTGCAGCAGACCTTTTATTGAAGAACGGTTCACATCCCGAAGAAGAAATTGATAAAGTAACCACTCCAAAAGGTGTTACCATAACTGGCTTAAACCAAATGGAACATCACGGCTTAAGTTCTTCAGTAATAAAGGGAATAACGGAATCGTTCAAGAAAATGGGACATTGATCAACTAATTGTTGATTTTTAGAATTTTTGAATTGTAGATTTAATATACTTTATGGGAAATACCATTATTATAAAAATTTAAAATTATTTCACTTTTCTTAATCTTTCACTCGCTCCAGGTACTCGCCCGTCTCGGTATTAATTCTCACCTTTTCCCCTTGCTCCACAAAAAGTGGAATTAAGATCTTTGCCCCATTGCCAACTGAAGCAGTTTTTAAAGCTTTGCCCGCACCCATTTCAATATCGCCAATAATTACCTCTATGTGTTTTGGAAGTTCGGCATTAATAGGTTCGTTGTTCTCGTCAAAATAAACTTTAATGATCATGCTTTCCGCAAGAAATTTAATATTATCTCCCAATAAAAACTTAGGTACTGATGTTTGTTCAAAGCTCACCTGATTCATACAGACCAACGAATCTCCTTCTTCGTATAAATACTGTAATTCGTGAAATTCTACACGAACAAAATCAATTTTATCACCCGAATTAAAACGGATCTCTTTTTGTTTGCCTGTTTTTACATTTCGGCATTTTACAGAGTAAACGGTATTGCCTTTACCCGGCGTAATATGGCTGTATTCCATCACCAGAACCAATTCGTTCTCGTGACGGAAATACGCACCTTTATATATATCTGAAGTTGTTGCCATAATTTAATTGCTTAATTTCTAAATGTAACAAGATACTCTGTAATTGACAAATTATTTAAGCAACTTATGAGCCGGAACAAGTTTTATCACGTTCTTTCCCTGAGCTACTTCGTCTTCCTGATCCATGGTAACTATTGTTCCTTTATTTATTTTAAAATAATTCATTGCCTCAAACAAACCATCGGTTTCTCTTTTTATATTATCTGTATTTACCTTCACACAGGCCTGTATTAATTGCGTTACCTTATTTCCTTCCATCACCACAAAATCACACTCATGCTTTTCCCTAAAATAGTATATGTTTTTGTATGTTCTTCGTAACGAAAGAAAGATCATGTTCTCAAAAAGTCTTCCTTTATCTTCAGAATAACTTAATGAGTTGGCCATTGCGAAGCCTGTATCAATACCATATATTTTTTTTGGATTAACTGCCATGCTCCTAAGCGACCAGCTGAAACGGGGTATAGAAAAAAAAAGATAAGCGTCTTCCATCCATTTTACATAGTCAGCGATTGAATTAACAGATCCTGTATTGAATATTTTCCTTAGCCCGTTTAGTGAATACTCTTTTGCAAGATTGGATATTAGATAGAGTGCAAGATCCATAACCGTTTTTTCGTTACGCAAACCATGGCGAACGATAATATCACGGTATATAATATCCCTCAACAATTGCTGAAGGTATTCGGTTTCATGATGCTTTACAAAATCAGGGAAACCTCCGGTTTTGAGATAAGATTGTATTGCATTTTCATCAGTTTTAATTTTTTTATGCTCGCAGTATTCAGAAAAAGAAAAAGGGAAAAGTTCTATTTGGATATTTCTTCCGGTAAGTTTTGTTCCTAATTCTTTGCTCAGCATCGACGCATTAGATCCGGTTATACATATCTTGTTCTTGTTATCACTCAATTCGCGTACAAAACGCTCCCACCCTTGCACATTCTGTATCTCATCAAAATAAAAATGTTTTAATTTTTCTCCTAACACCTCATGAAGCTTCGGAAAATCACCAGGTTCAAATCCAAATATTCTGGGATCTTCAAAATTAAAATACCCAAACCCCCCCTTATCTTTTTCCATCAACTGATGCATAAGCGTGCTTTTTCCGCAACGCCTGATACCTGTAATGATAAGTACATAATCCCCCGTAAGTTTTATCTTATCAAGTGGATACCGCTTAGTACCGGCATCTTTATGATGCAAGCCTTGTTTTTGCTGGTTCGCCGACCTTTCTATTTCATCTTTCAGTATCACACCCCAAAGTTAATCATATTTTACTAATATACAAATCTATATTTTACTAATATACAAACCTATATATTACTAAAATATACTTTAAACACTAACCATCAGTATATTATAACAATAAAGCTTGATTTTTTTTAAATACTGATGAAAATATACGGGAAATCATAAAAAAAGCGCCCCCTTGATAGGGGCGCTCATTCAAATTTCGAAACCTATACTTACAAATGTATCACTTCCCCATAAGCCGCTGCAGCAGCTTCCATTATTGCTTCGCTCATGGTTGGGTGAGGATGAACAGTTTTAATTAATTCGTGGCCTGTAGTTTCTAATTTTCTTATCGCTACGCATTCTGCTATCATCTCGGTTACATTGGCGCCGATCATATGCGCTCCTAATAACTCACCGTATTTAGCATCAAAAATTAATTTAATAAATCCGTCTTTTGATCCGGATGCACTTGCCTTTCCTGATGCCGAGAATGGGAATTTTCCAATCTTAACCGTAAAGCCTGCTTCTTTCGCTTTTTTCTCGGTGTAACCAACACTGGCAATTTCGGGCTGGCAATACGTACATCCCGGAATATTATTATAATCCAATGGGTCAACATGGAGTCCCTTTATTTTTTCAATACAGGTAATTCCTTCAGCACTGGCAACGTGGGCCAATGCTTGTCCTGCCACACAATCGCCAATAGCATAATAACCTGCCACATTAGTTGCATAAAATTTATCGGTAACAATTTTTCCTTTATCAGTTTTAATTCCGGTTTCTTCCAATCCCAATCCGCTAATATTTGCCTCAATGCCCACAGCCGATAAAACAATTTCAGCATCTAATGTTACATTTCCTGTTTTTGTTTTTACGCTTACTTTACATCCATCGCCTTTTGTATCCACGCTTTCAACCGAAGCTTCCAACATCACTTCTATTCCAATTTTTTTGAAAGATTTTTCCAATTGTTTACTCACGTCTTCATCCTCAACCGGAACAAGATTCGGTAAAAATTCAACAATGGTTACTTTAGTGCCCATGGTGGCATAAAAATATGCAAACTCTGAGCCAATAGCCCCGCTGCCTACAACTACCATGGTCTTTGGCAATTTAGGTAAAACCATTGCTTCGCGATAACCAATAATTTTTTTACCATCCTGAGGCAAATTCGGTAAGGCGCGCGAACGGGCACCTGTTGCAATAATGATATGGCTCGCTGTGTAAGTTATTATTTTTCCATCTGCTCCTGTTACATCAACTTTTTTACCCGCTTTTACTTTCGCGGTTCCCATCACCACATCGATCTTGTTCTTTTTCATCAAAAACTGAACGCCTTTACTCATGCCATCGGCAACATCGCGACTACGTTTTACAACTGCGTTAAAATCAGCTTTAATGTTATCGGCGCTAATGCCATAATCTTTAGCATGATTTAAATACTCAAACACTTGTGCGCTTTTTAAAAGGGCTTTTGTGGGGATACATCCCCAGTTCAAACAAATACCGCCAAGGTTTTCTTTTTCAATAATGGCAACTTTAAATCCTAATTGCGAAGCTCTGATTGCTGTTACATAACCACCAGGACCACTTCCAATAACAATAATGTCGTAATTCATATTTCTTTGGTTTATATTTTTTATTCTTTGATTATGAGCCAGATTACAATCTGCTTCCTGATCAATCTTTTATTTTTTCTATTGGTTTTCCGTTCGTATCAATTTCAATAACTTCAAATCCCAATTTTTTTACTTTTTCTAAATTGGTTGCTTTATCGCCAACCACCACTACTACCATATTATTGTACGGTAGATTTTTTTTGGCGAGAGCGTTTATTTCTTCATTTTTAATGCCATTCAGTATTTTACCTTGTGTGGCCACATAATCTTTGGGTAAATTATACTCAAGTACTCGTTTAATAAAAAATAGTTTTTGCATCGGCGATTCGTATTTTAATGCATCGCTTTGGGCAATGGCGTGCTTTGTAAAATCCAGCTCATCATCCTTAATTCCGCTCTCATTATATTTTTTTAATTCGTTAAATATTTCAACCATCGCGCTATCTGTGGTATTCGCTTTAAAACCGCCGCTTATTGTATATGGCCCTGTTAATTTTGTTCCTGAAAAACCCGCGCGCGCTCCGTAAGTCCAGCCTTTTACTTCGCGAAGCAAATAATTAACACGACTATTGAACGCTCCGCCAAAACTGTAATTCATTATTTGGCTTTTATAATATTCCCCATTGTAATCATACGGCAAAGCCATGTAACCTATCCGTATTTCGCTTTGAGCCGCGGCTTTTTTATCCATAAAATAAATTTTTGTCTTTTCTACTTTAGGCGTTTCTATTTTAGGCGCAACAGGTTCTGTTCCTGTTTTAAGTTTAGAAAGGAACGCCAGCTCTTTTACGATCTCTTCTTTTGTTACATCACCGCTTACCGCAATGGAAAGTGCCGCTGAGTTAAGTTTGGTATAGTAATTCTTCACGTCTTCAAGAGTAATGTTACTAACGGTTTCCGAAGTGCCTTCAGCTGGGTAACCCATAACATTATCGCTTCCATAAAGTAATTTTCGATAAGCCGCGTCCGCCATGTTAGAAGCGTTGGTTTGCGCTTGCGTAATTCCATCCAATTGTCCCTTTTTTTCAAGTTCAAATTCTTCTTTATCCCACTTTGGTTCAAATAAACTTTCTTCAACAATTTTTAAAGTCGCGTTTAAATTCGCTTTCGTACATTGTATGCTTGCGCTAAGATCTTCTTCTCCCACATAAACATTAACATTGGAACCAAGCCTGTCTAATTTATTTTCAATTTCCTCGGCCGATGTTTTAAGACTGCTCATTGATAACATAGACGATGTAAGATCCGCCAACCCTGATTTTTCTTTTGGCTCATATAAATGTCCGGCTTTAAAACTTAAAAGTATATTTACTTTCGGGAATTCTATTTCTCTTACCCCGATCAAAGGAATTTGATTATTTATTTTTACATTATAAAAATCAGGTACCGGAACTCCCGCGGCAACACCTGCTTTCGGAGTTACAGCACGGTTAAAATCATCCTTTGGCTCAACAAATTTTAAGTTTTTATATTCCGCGCTTTCTAATTCAACAGTACGTTCATACATTTTCCAGTTATCGGGCTGCGCACGCAATTCGCCCTTTCCTTTAGGCAAACAACTTAAAATTACAGCCGGTTTATTTTTAATGTAAGCGTTATAAACACGCATGATATCTTCTTTTGTAACTTTTAAATATCTTTCAATATCTTTTTTGATATATCCTGCATCCCCCGCAATTGTATAGTAGGATGCCAGGGCGGCACCCTTACCCTGAACGGTACTTAAACGGTTATACAAATTACTTTGGTATTGTGCTTTAAACTTTACAAGGTCATCATCGGTTGCGCCTTTTTTCTCCCACTCTTCAAGCGTTTTTTTAATTTCTTTTTCAACTTCACCTAAAGCTGTTCCGGGATTTGAACGGATCATTATTTGAAACTGTCCGGCTAATTCGCGTTGATACTGAAATGCGTTTGCACTCACCGCTTTTTTACTTTCGATAAAGGCTTTATAAAAGGGAGAGCCTTGCGAACCTGATAAAATATTTTGTAAAATATCTAAAACTGCGTCGTCCTTATCATTTAATTTTACAGTTGGAAATGCCATATTCAACATTGGAAATTTTACATTATCCTCATAAGAAATATATCGGTTGGCTTCCAATTTAACCGGAGTGGCAACTTGTAATTTTACTTCAGGCCCCACTTCAATACTTCCAAAATATTTTTGCACCAATACCAAAACATCTTCCGTTTTTACATCGCCGGAAACCGTTACTACCGCGTTGTTTGGACCATACCAGCGCATGTAAAATCGTTTAAGGTCATTTACATCCACCCTATCCAGATCAACTAAATAACCGATCGTTGTCCAACTATATGGATGTCCCTTTGGATAAAGGGCCTCACCAACTTTTTCTCCCACAACGCCATAAGGCTTGTTATCGTAGTTTTGGCCGCGTTCATTCTTTACAGTGGCACGCTGCACTTCAAATTTCTTTTGTGTTACCGAATCTAATAAAAAGCCCATTCTGTCTGCTTCGAGCCAAAGCATTTTTTCAAGTTGATTGCTTGGTACAGTTTCAAAATAATTGGTCCTGTCGGTATTAGTTGTTCCATTAAGAATTCCGCCGGCTTCAGTAATAATTTTAAAATGCTGTTCATCACCCACATTTTTAGAACCCTGAAACATCATGTGTTCAAAAAAGTGTGCAAACCCGCTTCTACCTTCTTGTTCGCGCGCACTGCCCACATGATAGGTTACATCTACGTATACGATCGGGTCGCTATGATCCTCATGTATAATTAGTCCTAAACCATTCGAAAGCTTGTATCTTTTAAACGGAATAACAATTTCATTTCCTGTTTTTTTAACTTCTTCAACTAAAACGGGCATAGCTTTTGCATCACCGGTTTTTATTTGAGCACTGCTTATTGTTGTAAGGAAAATAAGTCCTATTACTATTATTTTATTCATAATTTTTGGTGAACAAATATAACAGAAATGTTGTTTTAAACACAGTACAAAGGGGATTTTAAATTGTAAGCTTATATTATAACATTTTAACGTAATTCTTCCGAAAACCGGTTTTTTGTATGTAATTTTGTTTAAAATATTACATTATGTATCCAGAAGCAATAGTAAAACCCATGAAAGCCGAATTAACCACAGCGGGTTTCGAAGAATTAACCAGCCCGGAAGACGTTTCAAAAGCGATCAAAAGCGAAGGCACTGTATTAGTTGTAGTTAACTCAGTTTGCGGGTGCGCAGCAGGCGCAGCAAGACCGGGCGTTAAAAAAAGTTTAGAAAACGTTAAAAAACCGGGGAAATTAACTACCGTTTTTGCAGGATTTGACCTGGAAGCCGTTTCAGAGGCGCGTAAACATTTTACCCCGTACCCGCCAAGCAGCCCGGCAATTGCATTATTTAAAAACGGAGAATTGGTTCATTTTGTTGAAAGACATAGTATTGAGGGCCATAACGCAATGGCAATTTCTGAACATTTAAAGGCTGTTTACGACGAATTTTGCTAAAAAAACAGATCATGAATTTATTAGGGGTGCATTTATTGCGCCCTTTTTATTTTTAATTAATAAGGTTACTTTTGTTATAAGATTGAATTAATAAAAAAAGATACACATGAAAATTTTGAAAGTTTTAACAGCAGCGATTTTGCTTGGAGCAGCAAGTTTAAATTTTACTTCTTGCGGAGATAAGGAAAAAGAAGCAAACCCTTTAGCGGATAGCTTAAAAGGTGTAACCAACGATTTAAGCGGAAAGTTAAATGAAAAGGAAGTGGCCATGCAAGAGTTTATTGGCGCTTTTAACGAGATCCAGGAAAATTTAAACACCATTAAGGAAAAAGAAAAAATTGTTACAAACGCCAGCATCACCGGCGACGTAAAAAGCAAAGAAAGTCAGATCAAAGAAGACATTCAGGCAATTTACGATCTGATGACAAAAAACAAGAACCGTATTGGTTCCTTAAGCAAAAAATTAAAGGACGCCAATTTAAAGTTAGAAGGGATGGAATTGATGATCGAGAATTTGCAAAAAAGCCTTGACCTTAAAGATGGCGAGATAGCCGATCTGAAAACAAAAATAGAAGCCCTGCATATTGAATTGGCAAGTTTAAATACCAATTACAAAGCGGCAGAAGAAGAAAGCGCTGCAAAAACCGAAGAAATAAATAGCGTGTTTTATGCTATTGGCACTACCAAAGAATTAATAGAAAAGCATGTAATTACGAAAGAGGGTGGGTTTATTGGCATAGGTAAAACCACTAAAGTAAAAGAAGATTTTAATAAAGATTATTTCACTAAAATAAATGCTGAACAAACGACCTCCATTAACATTGGCGCTAAAAAAGCAAAAATAATTACTACACACCCAAAAGGTTCGTACAAAATGGTTGGCGAAAAACCGGTTGAAAAAATTGAAATTACAAATAGCAAAGAGTTTTGGAGCGTTTCAAAATATTTGGTTGTTATTATTGATTAATACCAAATACTATTAAGTTAAAAGGTCCGCTTTAATAAAGCGGACCTTTTTTTTTAATATAGGACTTGTAGGCGTTTAATTTCCCTGATGCAATTTTTTAAGATATTTAATGGAATTATCGGTCATAGTGGTCAATACTTTCGTGTCAATATCTTCCAGTTTTTGAACATACACACAACCGCCGCCCATTTTATGTTTCCCGAGTTTTTTAAGCAGGTCGGGTTTTGCCTTAGCGTTTGAAAGATACAAAACAATGGCATTTGCCCTGGGCGAAAGCCCTACTAATGGCGCATCTCCCTCCCTTCCACTCTCGTATTTATAATGGTAGCTTCCAAAACCTATAATTGCAGAACCCCACATTTTTGCTTCAAGCCCGGTATGTTTAGCCATTAATTTAATTATTGCCGAACAATCATCGCGCTTTTTTACATCTTTTACTTTTTTTAAAAAAGCGGTAACGCTATTCTTTGTTTCTACAGTTTTATTTTGTTTTGCCATAAGAGTTTTCTCAGTTATTTCGTCTTATAAAAATAACCATTTTTTGGGAAATTTAAATTTAAGCATAACGGCCCTTTTACATCTTTCATTCAGGTAAACCGAATATTAACTTTTTGTTCAAAAACTATTCGTTAAAAACCTTGAATTCCGAATATTGAATGGTTACATTTACTTTAACTTTAGGGGTGTCGCTATTTTGGTGACTGAGATAATACCCTTTATACTTGATGCAGTTAATGCTGCCGTAAGGAAAAGTGAAGCAGGCCTCTGCGCATTTCTAAAGTTGGATTTTAATTAGAAATGGAAATTACAGTAAACAACGAAGTAAAAACAATTAATGATGATTCATTATTATCATTAACGGATTCGTTATTGGGAGATAAAACCAAAGGTATTGCCATTGCCGTTAACCAAACAATCATTCCTAAAGCTGATTGGAAAAAAACACACTTAAAAACAAACGACGCCGTTCTTATTATTAAAGCCACACAAGGAGGATAATATAGTATTGAGAATTGAGTAAAGAGTATAGAGACGAAAATTAAATAGTGGCAGAAGGCTGGCAGCAGTTGTCAGGTCGAGCGGAGTCGAGACCCCGAAAAAGGAAACAAGAGGTAAGACCAAAGGGAAACATGACCGAGATTAAAAACTAAAATAATACTATGAAAAAACAAGATACAAAACCAAACCAAGAGGTAATTTCGCAAACGCCTATT
>JANYBY010000291.1 GCA_025360565.1 Bacteroidota bacterium | reverse complement strand
ATTGTGATCTGACACTTGCTTTTTTGGTTTCCAAATTATTTAAGCTGTCTCTCATTGAGACGAACATTTCATAATATTCCATGGCATTCTTGTAATCTCCTTTGATCTTAAATAATTGATATAGATTTTCGGATACTTCTTTAATATAATAGGGAATAGCGAGCTCTTTACTTATTTTTATGGACGCCAAACAATATTCCAAAGCTTTGTTATAATTTTTCAGCTTCAAGTAATTCCTTCCAATGTTATTAAGTGAAATAGCGATTCCCGGCTTATCGCCTAGTTCTTCCGATATTTTTAAACTTCTGTTGATATAATCTATGGCTTTGGGCATTTCATTTTTTACAGAATAAATACTGCCAATGTGCCCGAGAGAGTATGCCACACCATATTTATCCCCGATTTCTTCCCTTAACTTTAAACTTCTTGTTACATACTCTAATGCTTTTGGCAATTCATTATTTGTTTTATACGCACTGCCAAGATTCATTAAAGAATTAGCAATTGCTCCTTTATCACCAATTTTTTCTCTTATTACTAAACTTTTGACATAATATTCAATTGCGGCAGGCATATCTCCTTGGTTATGATATATTATTCCTATGTTACAGTAAGAGGCTGCCATTTCCTTTTTATCATCTATAGCTTCCTGTATTTTTATACTTTTACCATAATACTCCAGTGCTTTAGGTATATCGCCCTGCGTATCATAAATAGTTCCAAGGTTGTTAAGCGATATTCCCAATTCCTTCAAATTACCAATACCTTCCATCACTTTCAGGCTTTCTGTGAAGTAAAATAAAGCTTTAGAAATATTGCCTTCATTTGTATATATAAATCCCATATTATTTAAAGTTGTTGCGAGCGACTTTAAACACGACTTACTGATCGCATTTTCTTTAGGTGCACTTTTTATTACCTTTTCGCAATCGGTTTTTATCGAATCCCAATAATTAATTCTAAATATTGGCATTATATCCCCTATCTCGATCTTCGTTTTAATTCGCATTGTATCATTGCGCGCGTTTTTTAACGCAAATTTTAAAGAATCAATAACGCGTTGCTGCGAAATACCACTTTGCGCAAACAAATGAAAGCAAATAATATTTACGAAAAGCCTAATTTTCAAGAGACCATTAAGATAGGGTTTTTTATTTAGTTAAAGAGATCATCTCCGAGCCATAATATTTACTTTATATCAAGGTCGAAAATTATTTTACATTCTCGAAAAAACTCACGAATTTGCACATTTAAAATAAACAACCATGAAAACCAAGATCTCCCTTATTTTACTTTCTTTTTTATTGGCCTGTAAAGTTATTTTTGTTGCCGGTTACGATCCCATTATTGAAGAAACGGCCACACAATTACAGAAAAATTTTAATTTACATTTTATTAAATTAAGCCGTTCCATTCAGGATGCTGATCCGAGCAATCAGGCCTTTGTAAATTTTCAGGATTATTACGATCAAATGAACACCGACCTTTTTGTAATAAAAAGCAGGGCAAAGTACCTTGATAAAAAAGGTGCAATGGTTCAAAAACAAGTTAATAATATTGACAGCATATTGCACGACCTTGAAAAATTGCACAAAACCGGCTTTACCGATTCAAAAGCGGATGACAAGCATGATATACGCAATAATATTAACTCGGCGTTTGAAGCATTGGTCAGATTTCAGGAAGCACTTAAACCAAAAAAATAAAATTATGGAAAGTATAAATTATGAAAATATTTTAACCGCTTGCATTGGCGTTGCAAAAAAAGAAGTAGGCAAAGCCTGGAAAAATTTGAAACCTTATGCCGAACACGAGTTTAAACAGTTTGCCGAGAATGCCGCCTTTTTAGCGCAGTTAAAATTTAGCAATACTATAAATGATAATGAGTTAATGGTGCGTTTAAACATACAACGATTAGCCCTTAACAATGTTTTGCTTACTATTGAAGGTATTGGGCTTTTAAGCGCGCAAAATGTGGTTAACGCCGTTTTAGCAATTGTTGCCACTGCAATTAGAACGGTGCTTGGCGTGGTATTACCGGTGTAAATAATATTTAAATAAAAATACTTATGGCTAAAATAATTCAAAGTTCAAACAATTGTGCCGCATTGATAAAACATTTTGAAGGACTTTTTTTAAAAGCGTATTTATGTCCCGCCAAGGTGTGGACGATAGGTTACGGAACAACTGTGTTACCGGGCGGCGCCAAGGTTAAGGCGGGCGATACCTGTACTGCCGAACAAGCCCTTACTTATTTAAAAAGTGATCTTATTTATTTTGAAAAAATGGTGGATGCTTATACGCGTGACGATGTTAGTCAGCAGCAATTTGACGGTTTGGTAAGTTTTTGTTATAATCTGGGACCAAAAAATTTAAAAGATTCAACGCTTTTAAAAGTTATAAATGCCGATCCTTTAAAATACGCTGGCATTGAGACCCAATGGTTAAAATGGGATAAAGCCAATGGCAAATCTTTATTGGGTTTAACCCGCAGAAGAAAATCTGAGTTTTATTATTACAAAACCGGGGAATTGAAATTTGATTTTTAGAACAATGTTGCGCTGGTAAAATTTTTTGGCACTTACTTGAATTGATATGTCGTTTTACTTCTTAGCTTTAAAAGAACCATCGTAAAAATCAAGCGGTTTTTTCTTTACCCAGTTTATAAATTTTTGAATGTCTTCGTTTTCCAATATTTTTTCGATAGAAGTATAAGTACGTTTTAGTTCTTTTTCATTAAAAACTGAATGTACTTTGCTGTGGCATATCTTATGCATTAAAAAAGTAACATCACCTTTACCCCCTTGCGAAAGAGGGATCAAATGATGGCGGCAACTTGGTTCAGCCAATTGGCGTAAGCATATAGGGCAAGAGTTTTCTTCCATATCAAATTGGTTTCTATCGCAACTAAGATAATAAAAAAAGGCAAAACTTTGCTTCTGCCTTCAAACCTTTAGATCCTAATCCCAATCAAAGTTACATCATCCACCTGATCAAAATTACCAACCCAATCAGAAAAAGTCTTTTCAAGCAATTGCTTTTGTTCCTGCATTGGCAAATAGGCATTGGCAGATAATAATTCTCTCAAATTTTTGCTCATAAACTTTTTGCCTTTCTCTCCTCCTTACAAGCAAAGCTTGACGTCTTTCTCCAAACAAAAAAAGCCCCAGATTTCTCTGAGGCTTTCCGGTTTTAATTAATTGTCCAATTAGTACCCGGGACGGGACTTGAACCCGTACGTCCGTGAAGACACAGGATTTTAAGTGCTTTGAAACCAATGTAAAAAAGCAAAAAATCAATCCAAACGGCCATTAATAAGATCAAAAAATTAGATTTTCAGCGCATCAAAAAAGCCTTTATAATGAGTCATTTTAGTGATACTATTTAATTTGTTCACCCAAAGCTATTAACTCAAAAATGATGTTCAATTTTTATCGGGTACTAACGAACAACTGTATTTCTTAATCCAAGTGCAGGTGCTTTGTCCTAGATGTAACCTTTAAACAACATTCCGTTGACTTAAATCTCTCGGAGATCTTAAAAGACTGCTTGAGGTGGCGGTAAAAGAACACAACTACACCAAACGAATGGAAAAATTAAACGGACAAACACCATACGAGGTTTACAACGGCATTCCGGCTAAAACAGAATGGATCTTAGAGCAATGGAAGTTA
>JANYBY010000290.1 GCA_025360565.1 Bacteroidota bacterium | reverse complement strand
CGATTTAGCGCGCCAAACAGCAACATAATTTCCGGGTTGTAAATAAAACGGCTGTATGGTTTGTGTACTTAAATTGCACACCCACTCTAATTTGCCGTTTCGTTTTATTAAAATACATCCGTCGCCGGCTTCAAGGCATTTTAATTGCAGCATGCCCGCGTTCGGTATCTCAATAATTTTTGTTTTTGATTGCTCGATCGTGTTTTGATATATGTTAATTCTCGGAAGCGTTAATATCTCAATATCGTAATTACCTACAATGTATTTATCGGTTCCATTCATTAACTGAACATTCAGCGTTTGCATGGTGCCTGCTTTGCGCACAATTATTTTTACTTTTTCATTGTAATTATAAAGTCCCTGGCTTCGTTGTATGGTAAAGTACCCCTGAGGGGCATCAATGGGTATAATGGTATGTTTGCCAACCGTTAACTTTATTTCCTTACTTTCTGTTGGAGGAATGGTATGCGCCACTACTTTGTAAGTTGGATAATCATCAATATAAATTGTATCGGGGTTATTCAGATCATTCAGGGTATGAATGAAATTATATTTGTATTCTTTTTTCGCCACATCGTAAAATGTCATATTTACGTCGGTTTCGTTTGGCTTAGATGTAATATCAAACAAATTTACCTGCGCGGTGGTTTTATTTAATTTTTGGCGCTGAATAATATCGGTTATGTTAGAGAATGAAGTGGTGTTATCGTAATCAAAATAAGTGCCAACACATTCAAATGTTTTTATTTGTTCAGGCGTTAAACCAATGCCAATTATAAATGGTTTAAAAATAATACCCTTCTCCATTAATTTTTGTCTGGCTTTGCAAGGGTCGCCGCCACACTCCTCAATACCGTCGGTAATCAATATCACAATATTATTGCCTTTGTTATCAATAAAATCGTTGGCCGATTCGGTTAACGAATGTTCTATGGGCGTAATGCCGGTTGGCGATGCTTCTTTAACTTTTTGTTTTATAATGGCGATGTTATTATTCGAGAATGGAACCACCAATTTACTGTCTTTACAATCGCCCGGCGGATATTTTACCGTATTACCATACATTCTTAAAGCAAACTGTAAACTTTTATCTTTACTTAAACTATCAATAAATTTATAAAAAAGGTTTTTTGCGCCCTCCATGCGTGTCATGTTCTGATGCTGCGATTTCATACTGTTACTTGCATCAAACACAAATAAAATACGCGTAGGTTTTAAGACGGCTTTTCCTGCCTTGCCGGCAGGCAGGTTTTGCGAAAAACAAATTTTAAAAAGCAAGATAAAAAATATAGAAACTATTATTCGCATCAGCTTTTAAAGTTAAATAAAGGCAGGCTTTAAATTTATATAACCACAAATAGTTTTAAACGTTACACTTGTTAATGGGATTTAAACGTAAACAAGTATTCAAATTTTGGTTACCGGAATAGTTATGTCCACTATGGCAACGAACAATTAAAAAAACATATAAGAAATATAAGGTCATATAAGTGAAATGAAGTTTGAACAGGTAAACAAACCCTCATATGCTCTTATTATGCCCTTATATGTTTAAACTCTACTAATAGTTTAATACATTTTTTGGGAAAGGTCACAACAACATAAACGCAATTACCGTAATAGCATTAATAGCCGTAAGCGCTCCCAATGGATATGGATGCTCGTTTAAATTATAGTTAAAAAAAATACACGAAAAAATGGCTACAAAAATGGACAAAAAGAAAATGGGGTCGGCCGCATGAATGCGGTAAATTTTATCGGAAGTGGTAATAGTTCCCTTAATTTCTTTTTGCAAAATAAAATCTTTGCCAACATTAAATGCCGAATGCACTTCGGGCACCTCTACAAAATCATTTATCGGAAAACGGTATTGTTTGCCGTTAATACCTGTAACTTTTAAACCTAACAGTATCCTATCCCCATACATGTTCTTAGCCATTCCGTGTTCGGGTGTTATACTTTTGCTGTAATGAATTTGGTAATGGCAAGGCCCTGCAAAACACATAATGAGCTCGCAATAAATAAAAAAACAGATCACATTAAATACATTAAAACTTTTATAAACGATCGTTTTTTTAAAACGTTCAAGTTTTTTGTGTTCGCGAATTTTTTTTAAAAGTATTAATTGTTCAATTTCTTCCGGCGCTCGCGGAGTCCGGGGCGGACGCTTATTTCCCTCAACCGGCATTAATTAATATTAATGGTTTCGTCGGTCAGGTAATTATTTCGAACGGGGCTGTTGCGTAAAATTAATTCGCCAATAAATCCGGCTAAAAACATCATGCTTCCAATTATCATGCAGGTTAACGAAATGTAAAACGAAGGGCGCTGGGTAATTAACCTTACCGCATGGTGCGCAAAAGTATTGTACAATTTATACGCGCCAAGGTAAAATGCAAACGCAAACCCGATCATAAACAATAAAGTGCCAAGCAAACCAAAAAAATGCATTGGGCGTTTACCGAATTTTGACAGGAAAGTTATTGTGAGAAGGTCTAAAAATCCGTTAATGAAGCGGCTCCATCCAAATTTGCTAACGCCGTATTTGCGCGCCTGGTGCTGCACCACCTTTTCGCCAATTTTGCCAAAACCCGCGGCCTTAGCCATTACCGGAATAAAGCGATGCATCTCACCATATATCTCAATGCTTTTTATTACCTTATTTTTATAAGCTTTTAAACCGCAATTCATATCGTGCAATTGAATGCCGCTAATTTTTCGGTTGGTCCAGTTATAAACTTTAGAGGGTAAATTTTTGGTAACAGCGTTATCGTATCTTTTTTGTTTCCATCCGCTCACAAGATCAAATCCTTCTTTAATAATCATATTGTACAAACCGGGTATCTCGTCCGGATTATCTTGCAGGTCGGCATCCATTGTAATAACCACATCTCCTTTCGCGGCTTCAAATCCAAGGTGTAAGGCGGGAGATTTGCCATAATTACGGCGAAACTTAATGGCTTTAATGTTATTATTTAATTTGGCTAATACGGTAA
>JANYBY010000285.1 GCA_025360565.1 Bacteroidota bacterium | reverse complement strand
GAACTTCCGCTAAACCTTTAGATGCTAAAACGGTAGTGATAGCAGCGGTTAATGTAGTTTTTCCGTGGTCAACGTGACCAATTGTTCCAATGTTCACATGTGGTTTGGAACGGTCGAATTTTTCTTTTGCCATAGTTGTTTATTTTTTCGTTGTTGTTTTTATGTTTGTTTTCTTAAATGTTTAATCTTTTACCTTTTTGTACTTAGTGAGCTGTTGAGCAGGATTGAACTGCCGACCTCTTCCTTACCAAGGAAGTGCTCTACCACTGAGCTACAACAGCTTGAACGTTTGAAAATTCGCTTCCCCATCGTTGCCCTAAATTTTAAAATGCTCATTTACTAATTAGCTTTCACACTACCTCGCTCATGCTGCCAGTGGCAGTATGCCGTGCTTTTAAAATTTCTTGCGCCTCGGTAAAGCGAATTTTGAAACGTTCAGTGAATTATCCAAACCTCAAAATTGCCTTCCTGCGAAATTCAATTTCAAACGTTGTTATCTGAATTCTGTGATAAAGCACTAAATTCAATTTCAACTCAATCTTTTAAAGAACATACTTTCAGACGCACAAAAAGTCCCTCATTTTTGGGGACTGCCAAGGCCGGAAGAACCGTGATACACAAGCCCTTTCCTTTTCTTGTCCCGCCACCGGCAGGTTATGTTTATCTTTCAACTTCACTATCATGCCTCGCTTTGCAGCGAGAATTTCTCTGAGCGGAAGACCTACCTTCGCTAAGGCTATGGTAGGTAGGCGGGTTTCCCCTTCCATACCTCTGCTTTGTCAAGAGCGGAAGACGGGTCTCGAACCCGCAACCTCCAGCTTGGAAGGCTGGAGCTCTACCAATTGAGCTACTTCCGCTTATCAATTGACGATTTTTGTATTGACGATTTACAATTTAAAATTGTCAATTGTCAATCTTTCAATTGTCAATCGCTGGCCAGTGGGGTAAGATGGATTCGAACCACCGAAGACGAAGTCAGCAGATTTACAGTCTGCCCCATTTGGCCACTCTGGTATTACCCCATAAAGTGCTTGTTGAAAATCTATCCAATCTGTATTCCAAAACACAGATTTTCAACAATCACTTCCGTAAAAGAGCCGAAGAAGGGACTCGAACCCCCGACCTACTGATTACAAATCAGTGGCTCTACCAGCTGAGCTACTTCGGCTTTTTTAAGTTTTTTGCAAAGAACTACCCCAAATTTTGGGATTGCAAAGGTAATAATACTTTTGGACTAAGCAAAGATTTATTGCCTTTTTACCGATTATTTTGATAAAGAAGTTGTTTAAAAGAATATTTCCCTAATTAGCCAAAAATACGCAGTTCCGGAGGGAGATAATTATTGATACGGCTAGGTAGAGTTTTAGCCCATCCCAAGCCCTTGTTTTTATAGGAAATCAATGAAAATCCTGGTTTAGATTCACTTACTGAAAAAACCTCCTTTTTCAGATATTTCAAGGCAGATTCTTTATCTAAATTCAGGCGGTTTTCGGCCTTCAGATCAATGCTCCAGGCTAATTCCTGATTTGGCACCAAATCTTTACCCTTAATTTCGCCAATTGTTACCCCCGCTTTTTTGTAATAAAACTGACCTGCAAATTGTGTAATAAATTGAAAAGCGGCAGTGTTCAATAAATGAATGTGTTTATCGTTTTTGAACAAACTCTTATCGTTCAGGCTGACGAATTCCGAAATAATTTCAATTTCGTTTTTTGAAATTGGTTGAACTTTTGATTTTCCTGATCTTACTGATGTTGCCGAGTGTGTTTTCTTTTGAAGTACAGCGCAAAAAAAGCCTTCGCTTTGGATTAAATGAGGGTAAAATCGGTAGCCTGCTGCGGTTTCTTGTATACCCCAATCTTGTTTAATTTTGATCGGAAAATAAGCCATGTTAAAATCAGAGATAAGCCAGTTTACAATGTCCTCATTTTCTTCAACCGAGTAAGAACAAGTGCTGTAAATTAAAAAGCCATTCTCTTTTAGCGAATCGGCAACTTCGCCTAAGATCCTTTTTTGGCGGGCGCTGCAAAGGTTTACATTATCTAAACTCCACTCATCAATGGCATCCGGTTGCTTTCTAAAAAGCCCGCTGCCGCTGCAAGGCGCATCAACCACAATGGCGTCGAAATAACCGGGTAATTGCGAAAATTTTTGCGGATCATTGTTGGTAACAATGCTGTTGCAAGTACCCCATTTGCTGAGATTTTGGGCTAAAATAGCGGCGCGCGGTTTTGCGGTTTCGTTGGCAATAAGCAAACTTTTATCGTTCAGTAAGGAATTGATCAAAGTGCTTTTACCGCCCGGCGCGGCGCACAGATCAAGGATCTTGAGCGGTTGAGAAAGATCTAAAACGGAGGTTAAAGCGTGTTCTAAAAACATGCTTCCTGTTTCCTGCACATAGTAACATCCTGCATGAAACAAAGGATCCATGGTAAAAGAAGGGCGATTCTTCAGGTAAAAAGCATCGGTACACCAGGGAACAGGAGCATCCAAAGCAAAGTCCAACTCAGTTTTTTTAAACGGATTAAGACGAATGCTTGTTATTTTATTTTCGCTTTTATGCGAATCGATAAACGCATTTTCTTCAAACCCGGGTAAAAGTTTTAGGCGGTTGATTAAATCTTTTGGAAGTTCTTTCAATAGTGCAAAGTAATAAATAATTTAGGGCAATCTAAAATGAAATTAAAGAGTTCAAATAAAATCATTACGCCATTAATAGCGGCCGAAAAAATGCGGAGTTGGTGCGCTTACCAGGAGCGTTCGCAAAATGAAGCGCGGCAAAAATTATATGAATTTAAATTAGAACCTGAGTATGCCGAGTCGATAATAGTTGAATTGATAAATGAAAATTTTTTAAACGACGAACGTTTCGCGTTAGCTTTCGCGAGCGGAAAATTCAGGATAAAACATTGGGGAAAAATAAAAATAAAAATGGCCCTGCGCATGCATAAAATAAGCGATTATTGCGTGAAAAAAGCGCTGCAAAGTATTGATGAAACGGAGTATGAAAAAGTTTTGGTAAATGTGATCGAAAAAAAAATAAGGCTCACAAAAACAAATGATAAACGAAAAAAATATTATGAGATCATGAATTACGCGGCATCGCGGGGCTTCGAGAGCGATTTAGTAGCTGAACAGCTAAAACTTCTCGCGGAGCCATAGGAGAATGGAACGCAGATGACGCAGGTTATTATGATTTACACGGATAAAATAAGAGCACGATTTGAATAATAAAATGAAAAACAAACCTCAATTAATATATTTGTGACAAATAAAAATCATATTTAATCATAATCATCATAAAAATCAGCGTTCCATTAAAAAATGAATTTAGATCTAAAAAATAGAAGAGCCATAGTTTGCGGAAGCACTCAGGGCATAGGCAAAGCAGTGGCATTAGAGTTGGCATTAATGGGCGCTAATGTTACGCTTGTTGCAAGAAATGAGGAAAGTTTAAAACAAACGCAAACAGAATTAAGCAACAACGGTTCGCAATTGCATTCGTATTTATGTGCGGATTTTAGCGAGCCCCAAAAATTAAAAGAATTGCTTGAACAATTCATTCAAAAGCAGGGCCCCGTAAATATTTTAGTGAATAATACCGGCGGCCCACCTGCCGGGCCAATTATAAATGCTAAAACCGAAGAATTTATTTCGGCATTCAGCAATCATTTGATATGCAACCATATTTTGGTGCAGGCTTGCGTTGAAGGCATGAAGAGCAGTGGTTACGGAAGAATTGTGAACGTGATCTCAACATCGGTAAAAATGCCCTTGCCAAATTTGGGTGTGAGCAATACTATCCGCGCAGCCGTTGGTAATTGGGCAAAAACGTTAGCGGGCGAGTTAGGAAAATTTGGCATAACGGTAAATAACGTATTGCCGGGAGCTACTGCCACCGGACGATTAGCAAGTATTATTGAGAATAAAGCTTCGAAAACAAGCAGCAGCAATGATGCTGTTAAAAAAGAAATGATGCACGAAATTCCACTAGGCCGTTTTGCCGAAGCCGCTGAGGTGGCCAATGCGGTGGCATTTTTGGTTTCGCCGGCAGCCGCATACATTAACGGAATTAATTTACCCGTTGATGGTGGCCGAACCGGAAATTTGTAAGGGAAAAAACATCAGAAAGTATTTTGGAGATAGCTTCTCAACAATTTTACGTGCATTGGTATTAACAAAGCTCTGTTATTAAAACCCAATAGGGGAGAGATTTCTAAACGCTTTATGCAAGTAATTTAGTTGAATGATAAAATATTTATTCATTCTCATTAATTCCCTCAGCCTTTTTATTTACAGTTTATTCAGCGGCGATGGCGGAATCACAGTGACTTCAACCATTCCAACCAGCATGAAACCCGGATCAGAGGTGGTTGTTGAAATAAAAATAACCAAAGGAAACCAAAGTGGTTTTGCAAAAATGCAACTTGAATTACCCGCAGGCCTAACCGCAAAAGAAGTTGATAATAAAGGTGCCAATTTTAGTTTTACCGATGGCATAGCTAAATGGGTATGGGCCAGTTTGCCTGCCGAAAGTGATATTATTTTAAAAGTTACTTTGGTAGCCGATGCG
>JANYBY010000157.1 GCA_025360565.1 Bacteroidota bacterium | reverse complement strand
GAACTTGGAGCCAAACCATAGAACGGGTGTTTTTCATCAACCCCTTTTGTTTCAAACTCAATTACCCCTTCGTTCTTATCACTTTCCTTATCTCCTTTGCAAAAAGAAAAAAGAAACGAAACGCATACAATAAGTACGGTTCTGAGTATAAAGTGGAGTTGGTTCAATTTATAAAAAGCTAAAAATAGAAAATATATTTAAATAAAAAAATTTAAACCGAGATTATGCAATAGTGATCGTAGCGAGCCTTGAAATGTCAATAAAATCGAGGAAATGATTGAGTTTAAAGAGATTTCAAGGCGCAGTAGATTTTCTGTTGTATAATCTCGGTCAACCGGCTCTAAATCACTTACAGGTTTTGTAAGCTCTTTTTAAAGGGAAAATGAAAATTTGGGAAGGAAGATTTTAACAAACAGCAAACTTAAAAAACGAGAGCGTTTTTTACTAATAGAGATAAATTTTGAAAATGAATTAACGGATAGAAACCGTTTTATCAACCGCTTTGCCTTCTTCTAATTTAATAATAGAAACGCCGGTTAAAGTTTTACTGCCCTTAGAGATTGAAGCCGAAAAATCATAAATAGCGGGCAATTTAAAGGTAAACTTTACTTTTCCATCACTATCAGTAATACCGCTCGCCTTAACATCGGCCACAACAGTACCGCCATTTGCGGTTTTAACAGTAGCGTACATTTTAACGTTCGCGTTCGGATAAGCAACCGTTCCGCTTGAATCAACCACTGTGATCAAAGCCACACAATCTGTCTTTTTATTGCAGGAAGTATTGGTAAAAAAGAAGCATGAGAACAAAAATCCAACTGCTATAATAACTAAAGGTTTCATATTGTTAATTTTTAATTTCTTGTCATACAAAATTCGCCGGTAACATCATTTTTGTTTGCATTCGCAAACCTAAGTAATGGCTCATTTCATAAATCTATAAATTAGCTAAACAAATATAGTAAATTTGTTTGATATGAAAAAGATTTTTATGCTCATATTAGGCATTCAAAGCCTGCAAATTAGCCTACGTGCCCAAACGTTGAGTAAAGAAACCGTGGTAATTATCACCAAACTGGGTACAATAAAGTTAAAATTATATGAAGAAACCCCTTTACATAAGGCCAATTTTTTAAAACTGGTAAAACAACATTTTTACGATTCCTTACTATTCCACAGGGTAATTAACGAGTTTATGATCCAGGGCGGCGATCCCGACAGTAAAAACGCCAATGATACTGCAATGCTCGGAATGAGCGATGTTGGATACTGGATCCCCGCGGAATTAAATAAAAATATTTTTCATAAAAAAGGACGATTGTGTGCCGCCCGCGAGGGTGATGATGTAAATCCGAAAAAAGAATCTTCCGGCTGTCAGTTTTATATTGTAATGGGAAAGACCTACGATTCAATTGCCCTGAAAAAAGCCGAAATAAGGGTAAACCGCGAAACTGCTTCGAAAATTAATTATACCACCGCCTTTGGTGGAAAAAGTTTGGCCTTGAAAAAGCAGTATTTTAGATTGTTATATGAAAATAAAGAGGACAGCTTAAAATATTATGCGCGGCAACTTACCGATCCTTATTCAGTTAAAGAATACAATAACACCCCGCATTATACTTTTAGTAACGAACAAAAAAAAATGTATAACACCGTTGGCGGCACCCCCCACCTGGATAATAATTATACCGTATTTGGAGAAGTGATAGAAGGGCTGGAAGTGATTGGTAAAATTGCGGGTGTAAAAAAGGATAAAAGAGACCGGCCGTTGGAAAATATTCGCATGACCATAAAACTTGTGGAATAGAAAATTTATTTAATTTAGAGGCTTATAATAAGAGAGTATGTCGAAAATTAAATTTGGAACAGATGGCTGGCGCGCCATAATAGCCCTTGATTTTACAGTTGAAAACGTAGCCCGCGTTACCGAAGCAACCGCTAAATGGCTGATTAAAAATAATAAAAAATCTGTGGTTGTTGGTCACGATTGCCGTTTTGCCGGCGAACTATTTGCCGAAACAACCGCAAAAGTTTTTTTAGCCAATGGCATAAAAGTTTTTTTAGCAAAAGGTTTTATCAGTACCCCCATGATCTCGTTGGGCGCGGTAAAATTAAAAACGGATCTCGGCATTATCATTACCGCATCGCACAATCCGCCGTCGTACAACGGATACAAAATTAAAGCCCATTACGGCGGGCCTATGGGGCCTGAACTGGTGCAGGAGATAGAGGATATTATTCCGGATAAAAATACAACGGACTATAATTCGGTAAATTTAAAAGATGCAGAAAGCAAAGGTTTATTGCAACTAATTTCTTTAGAGGACATGTATGTAAAACATGTTGAAGAAAATTTTGACCTGGCGGCGATAAAAAATTCGAAATTAAATTTGGCTTATGACAGTATGTTTGGCGCCGGACAAAAAGTAATGACGCGTTTGTTTCCGGATATTTACCATTTACATTCCGATGAAAATCCCGGATTTCATGGGCAGGCACCGGAACCCATTCACAAAAATTTATTAGAGTTCAGTAATTTTATTAAGGATAAAAAGAACATTTCATGCGGTTTGGCAACAGATGGCGATGCCGACCGGATCGGGCTATACGACAATGAAGGAAGTTTTGTTGATTCGCACCATATTATTTTATTGCTCATACATTATCTTGTAAAATACAAACAGCAAAAAGGAAAAGTGGCAGTAGCGTTCAGCACATCGGTTAAAATAAAGAACATGTGCGAGCATTACGGTTTGCCGTTGGAGGTTTGCAAAATTGGTTTTAAATATATTTGCGGCATAATGGTAAGCGAAGATGTTTTGGTGGGCGGCGAAGAAAGCGGCGGCATTGCCATTAAGGGCCACATTCCGGAGCGTGACGGCATTTGGATGGGATTGACCATTTGGGAATTTATGGCAAAATCGGGTAAAAGTTTAAAAGAATTAATTGCTGAGGTTTATGCTATTACCGGGCCCTTTTGGTTTGAACGTAACGATCTGCACATTGATGAAGCCATAAAAGCAAACGTATTAAAAAATTGCAAAAGCGGAAATTACAAAGAGTTTGGAAAATATAAAGTAAAAAGAATGGATGATCTGGATGGTTGGAAATTCTTTTTTGATGAAAACACCTGGTTAATGATAAGGGCCAGCGGCACAGAGCCCGTGTTGCGCACTTATGCCGAAGCGGCCACCAAAGAAATTGCTTTTGATATTTTAGTGGATGCTAAAAAAGTTTTGTTAGGATAAAAAATAAAAATCACAAAAAATGAATAAATATTTAAAATTAATTCCGCTTTTAGCATTGTCGGCTTGCATTAATGTTACGCCTACAAAAGAAGACCCCAAGGATGCTAAAACAACTTCAGAGACCGCTACTCCCAAATCCAAGATCAGAAATAATATTATTATTGAAGAGCATGGCTTAAAAGTAGAGCAAGCCTTTTTAATGTATGAAGATGGTTCGCTGGTTAGCCAATCAAATGAAACGGATGTAAATAAAAAAATAAAATGTCGTTTGATCATCAGCGATGGTTGGAAACAAAAAGACGGAAAAGTTTTTCCGGGGGCTGAAGAAATAATTGAAACAAGCAGTGGCGATGTGGCTTTAGATGAAAAAGATCTGTTTAAACAATACGATGAAACCGGTGTGAGTCCGGAAGACGTTACATACATTACACTCTCAGCAAGCATTACTAAAATTGATAAACTTTACGATTATTTTGTTGTAAAGTTTAAGGTTTGGGATAAAGTTGGAAAAGGATATGTGAACGGTTCGTTTAAATTTACTGTTAAGTAAAATTTTTCGTGAAAATTTTTCCACTATACATCTTTATTTTTGCATCGGTTATTAATTTAAATGCTCAGCGGCCGGAGCAGTTTTTTGAAAATAAAAAACTCGGATATAAATGGAAGACCGGAAGGGTAGCTGTTGAGCCGATTTACGAAAACGGCGGCTATTTCGTTGATGGAATTACCTATGTTGAAATAAACAAAAAAATGGCAATGATAGATACTGCCGGTAAAGTACTTACTCCGTTTAAATACGATTATGTTGCAGTTTATGATAACCATCAAGGAACCATAAGAGTAATAATGGATGGACTTTCGGGTTTTATTGATAAAAAAGGAAATGAAGTAATTCCCTGCAAGTATGAAGAAGTTGCAGAGTTTATTGGAAATAGATCAAGGGTAAAATCAGGCGGAAAATACGGATACATTGATCGCCGAGGGAAGATAATTTTGAAAACCATCTACGATTATCTACCGGATGAAACAAATGCATATACCAAATGGAATGGGATAGTGCAGCTGAATTCAAAATACGGATACTTTGACACCGCAACCTCTAAAGAAATTCTGCCCGCGTTATATGATGGGATCGGCAGTTTTGAAAATAGCATGGCAGTAGTAACTCAGAATAGTAAATGGGGAATTGTTTCAGATATCGGAAAATTTATTATTCCTTGCAAATATGATAGGATTGAACTTTTCCGCGAACGACGTGCTTTAGTTGTTTCCAATGGAAAGCATGGGTTTATTGATCAAAAAGACAGTTTGGTTATCCCATTTATGTATGAAAACGCAACTTCTTTTTATAACGGATTTGCAGAAGCAACTTTAAATGGAAAAACAATTTTTATTGATACACTCAATGATCGAACTAAACTTCCGGCGGATGTAATAAAACTTACCGCCAACCAAAATGTATATAAAGATAGCGTGAGCGAAGGATTGCGAGGTGTGAAAAAATGTGAATATAAAGTTGGTATTGATTATGTGAGTTACCGGAATTGTTATTACACTTTTATTGATATGAATAACCGCGAAGCATTTATTTTGGCCGATTCGCTTTCGATCGATGAAAACGGAAAATGTTTAATGAAAGAAGGTATGGCGCTCGTTATGAATACAAACACAAAAAAATTCGGTTATATTGATAATAAAGGAAAGCTCGTGATACCTTGTACATTTGATAAAGCAGAACGATTTTCAGAGGGACTTGCATTTGCAGCGCGCCTTGCGGGCGGCGCGTATAAGATCGGGTACATTGCAAAAACCGGAAAGTACAGCATTGCTCTTTCCCCTATTTATAATAAAAATTATGGAGGTTGTTATTATGGGGGCGAACCTTTTAAAAACGGCAAGGCTAAAATGATCCTTCGTGAAAATGGCAGCGACTGCGATAGAAGCGCTACTATTATGATTGATAAAAAAGGAATAATAACAAAACTTGGTAAAGGGA